>NZ_JBOEQF010000047.1:0-14311 GCF_050689315.1 Aerococcus sp. L_32 | reverse complement strand
GTATTTTGATAGGTAAAAACAATCAAAACCCTTCAATTATTCATCATCAAAAATTGAGCAAAGCAATTGCTTATGTGCAATGAAAAAGGTACTATTCGGGTAGATAGTTCACTTGTCTTTCAGTTAGAAAACTCTTGAGAAATTCAGAAAAGTATAGCGTGAAAGCAAGTAATTAAAAAATGATGATAGCTTATATATGGAGGGAATTTTATGTTATTTAAAAATATTGTAGACGCGATTGGTTATACACCCTTGGTTAAAATTAATGGTTTAGATGCAGATTCTGCGGATATCTATGTCAAATTAGAGAAAAATAATCCATCAGGTTCGGTAAAAGACCGTCCAGTAAAATACATTGTCCAAGACTTGTTGGATTCAGGTAAAGTAGCCGTTGGCGGAACGATTGTTGAGTCAACTTCTGGTAATACGGGTGTTGGATTAGCTATGGTTGGTGCGGCTTTAGGCATTAATGTCGTGATTGTGATGCCAGAATCAATGAGTATCGAGCGTCGTCAATTGATCCAAGCTTACGGTGCGGAACTGATTTTGACAGATAAGTCTGGTGGTATGGCATTGGCTGGTGAAACCGCTGAAAAAGTTGCGGCTGAACGTAATGGTGTGGTCTTTGGTCAATTTACAAACGAGGCCAATGTGACTGCCCACGAGGAAACAACTGCCAAAGAAATCTTAGCTGACTTACCGAATGTTGACGGCTTTGTGGTTGGTATCGGTACTGGTGGTACGGTTTCAGGTGTTGGTCATGTCTTAAAAGAGAAGAATCCAGCTACTGTTATTTGGGGTGGTGAGCCAAGTGATTCACCGCTATTAACTGAAGGTAAGGCAGGCCCTCATAAGATTCAAGGATTAGGTGCCAACTTTATTCCTAAAGTCTTAGATCAATCTATTTTAGACAAAGTAGCGACTGTTTCAAATGAAGATGCGATTGCGGCAGCCAAAGAATTGGCGACTTCTCAAGGAATTTTCGCTGGTTTCTCTTCAGGTGCTAACTATGTAGCGGCGAAAGCACTCGCTAAAGAGTTAGGTAAAGGTAAGGTTGTTGTCACCGTATTACCAGATTCAGGTGAACGTTACCTATCAACCGGCCAATTCGGTGATGGGCATGCTGAGTGATGAATTAAACGAAGCCCACCGCGACTTCGCCCAATATATCTATGACCATGATCCAGCGCCCCATTCCTTAGAAGAAGTCTTTCTATATCCAGGTTTTCAGGCAGTGGTCCGCCATATCGCCGAGCGAGAACTCTATTTACAAGAAGACTATTATGGTGCCCGGAAAATGGCAGAAGCCACCCGAAAGGATACGGGGATTGAAATCCATCCTGGTGCCCAAATTGGGGAAAACGTCTTTATCGACCACGGCATGGGCGTTGTCATTGGGGAAACGGCTATTGTTGGCGACCGAGTCAAGTTGTATCACGGGGTCACTTTAGGTGGGACTGGCAATGACAAAGGGGCAAAACGCCATCCGACCATCCAACATGACGCTGAAGTGGGGGCTAACGCTACCGTCTTAGGCAATGTCACAGTTGGCCACCATGCCAAAGTTGGGGCCAATGCTGTTGTGATTCATGATGTGCCACCCTATGCGACGGCCGTCGGGGTGCCTGCCCGCATTATTTTACATGACAAGAATTGGAACCGAATAGGTGAATATAGTATTTAACATAGAGGTGTGACAAAAGTCACTAAGATTTGAAGTGCTAGACCAAAAGCCGAACAATTATTGCAAGTAATCGGAGTATTTTTGGAAGTGTCGGATAATTCTGACTTCTGACTTTTGGCATCCGATATTACAGGTATGCTTGAAATGGGGATAAGTTTCATCATTCAGTGGATATGTGTGGCTAAAACCGCCTTCATCCACAGTAAAATAGGAAAAAGGACACTTTTTAAGGCAAAAGTGTCCTTTTTTGTCTGCGTTTTGTGTATGATCCTGTGGATTTGTGGATAAGTATGTGGGTAAATGGGGGTATTTATGTGTAAAATCTGTGTAAATATCTGGATACTTATCAACAGGTTGTGGGAAACTTGTGCAAAAACGGTTGAAAACTTGAGAAATAAGGCTGTTATTTTTCAAAAGGTGTGAATAAGGTGTTGGAAAGTCAAAAACTTGTCTGTGGATTGAATTTGTTACAAAGGTCTAGATAGCGGATGGTTGGAAAATGTGGCATAATGAGCCTAGAAATGAATGCGAATTGGAAGTAGGTGTCTAGGGATGAGAAGACTGGGCTTTCGTCGGTTTTTAGGGCTGATATTATTGGGGATCGGGATAGTCATTATGTTCAACCAGGCTTGGCCAGTGGTACAGGTGTATTTAAACCAGCAGGATGTAGCGGTAGCTAATTATACGGCAGAAGAGCTTCAAGAAAACGCGTCGGACCAGTCAAATGGCCAGTTTGATTTCAATGAGGTCCGTAATGTGTCGGCGGCAGAAGTCAACCAAGTGCGGTCAGATATTGAATCTGGCGAAGCGGACTTGGATATCCTCGGGGCAGTAGCTATTCCGGATGCCAATTTAAATACCGCAGTCATTAAAGGGCTGTCTGATGCGGCCATGGTGTCGGGTGCAGGGACCATGTTCCCAGACCAAGTTATGGGCCAAGGGAATTATACTTTAGCTAGCCACCATATCGGCTACGGGACAGATATCTTACTGAATAACATTTCGGATTCAGTGACGGTTGGGGATAAAATTTATCTGACAGATTTGACCAACGTTTACGTATATGAAACTTTCTTCGTTGAAGCAGTAAATCCTGATCAAGTGCAATATATTTCACAAGAAGTGACGGGTGATCCTATTATCACCTTGATGACGTGTACAGCTGATTTGACCCAACGGTGGATTGTCCAAGGGAATTTAACCGAAACAGTGGCTTTCGGTGAGGCACCTGCTGAAGTGCAAGCATTATTTCAGTAGTGCATGGCAATAATGATAAAATAATAGCCAAAAAAACGGCTAGCCCAGGTGAAAGGGTTAGCCGTTTTTGAATAGCATCCTATAAGGATAAGATTGATTTGTGGCCTTGGCTGTAGGTGTTCAAGGCTGCTTGGAATTGGTCGAAGGGTTTTGTATCGAAATGAGCCAGCAAGTTTTGCCAGTCAGTTTGCCATTCATGACCTAAAAGGGGGCCGTAATCTGCGAGTAGATCGGCAATTTCCGCGAATGAATTGGCTCGTAAGATGGCCGCATTCACCCGGTGATAGGATACTAATGTTGGTGCTGGTAGTCCTAAAAACCGGTGTTCGAATAGGTCTAAAAAGCTTTCGAAATCGGGCGCTAAAATGCTGATTTGGCCTAAGCCAACATCCATATAGGCTACGGCCGGTTCGCCTTTGTCGCTGACTTGACTAAAGTCGAAATAGGCGACGCGGTCGTGGTCTTCGTAAAAGATAATCCCTGTATCCGGAATGTTAGGTCGATGAACGAAGTCCCTTTGCCTAGTGATGGACGGGATGTGATAATCAGCGCCTGGTTTCTGTTCGTACATACCAGCGATATAAGGGATGTAGACGGCGGTAAGAGCGTCTCGACTAGGGCGTTTGCTTGCCACGTAACTGTGTGAGGTATAACCCCCATTTTGTTGGTTGACCAGATTATGATAAGAAATTGGTAAATCTGCGATAGAATACCGTTTATATATTGGTGATTTAGGTAAATAAGTGTAAAATTGTTTTTGCAATGGAGATGCAATCAAGTGCATGTTGAAAAGCCTCCTTAAAGATTTGACTATCAATCATTGGTATTTTAAAGCTTTTATCTGACGAAAGATAGTGTTTTGAAACGTAATTTGATAAAATATTTACTGGAATAAGAGGTGCACAGCTGTGACAAATGACTATATATACATTTTTACAAACCCTATCTCGAATCAGGTACAATCATTAGGAGTGGGTTTGAAATATTTTACAAGTGCGGTAAATACAGTACCAAATAACTTGTTACTCATCAAGAATCCAAACCATTTAGGTCGTTTTGATGAATTTACCCGTTTCCATATAGTGAGCGGGCACGAGGCTGTGAGAGAATTTATTGATGGCCAAGCCAACGAAGTCCAAGCCAAAACCAAATGGATTGATTTTAAATATGAATCCCTATTCCAGCAGTTATCTGACCAGGAAATTGCGGAGCTATTATTTTTAGGCCATACGGATGCACCGTTGAACCAGCCGACTTTCTATAAGTTGGGCAACCGATTTACCTTTTTCGGTTCAACCTATCCGAATTCATACCCAACAACTAAAATGTACTACCGAGACATTCACGACTTCTTCAGACAACTAGGCTACGTCTTAGCTGAAAAAGTGACGGAAGACTTACAGGAGCAAAAGCCCATGTTTTTATTCCGCAAGAAGACGGTAGTGAAAACAGTCAAGCCAGTTCCAATACCGCCCAAGCCTATTTTAGGCCACTTAGCTCGGTTGAGTCACGACGGTATCGTCATTACCTTTGAAGGTGCTGATCATGTCGGCGTTAACAAACGTGAATTTCGTGTATACCACGCTGAAGATAACCCGCGTTTTGTTGAAACAGACAAGGCCTCGCATTTATTATTCGGTAGACTCACCTATGATTTAACAACAGAAACTTGGGACTTCCAAGCTTAAAAACTAACAGATTTTAATACGATAGACAATCGACGGAGGAATTTTCATGGAAATTATCGTTTTATTCGGTGGAAAAAGTGCGGAGCATGATATTTCTATCTTAACCGCAACAGCCATCATGCAAAATATTCAATACGATCGCCATAGCGTAACACCGGTATATATTGACCGCCAAGGCCACTGGTTTAAAGGTGCGAACATGACTGAAAAACCAGATGCGCAAGCAAATTTCCAGCTAGACCAAGTGGGCCAAGCGATTGTGCCTACTGACGTTTTGCTAGAAGGGACTGACCAAATCGTTTTCCCAGCACTACACGGACCAAACGGGGAAGACGGGACCATTCAAGGTTTATTCGAAAGTTTAAACGTGGCTTACGTTGGGGCAGGCGTCTTAGCCTCGGCGGCTGGTATGGATAAGATTGTCTCAAAACATTTGTTCAACCAAGCGGGCTTACCGCAAGTGCCATTTGTGGCTCTAACTTCATACGATTGGGAGAAAAACCAGGAAGTGGCCATTGAAAAAGTAACCAATGAACTGGCCTACCCAGTATTTGTGAAACCAGCCAATATGGGGTCAAGTGTGGGGGTATCTGAAGCGATTGATGATGCTTCATTATTAGCAGCCTTAACCTTAGCCTTCCGTTATGACCGCCGTGTTTTAGTTGAAACCAGCGTGCAAAATCCGCGTGAAGTGGAACTAGCAGTCTTGGGGAACGACGAAGTTTTCGTTTCAGTACCTGGTGAATTGGCAAAAGTGCAAGGTTTCTACAACTATGAAGAGAAATACTTGAACAATACCACTGAGATGATCATTCCTGCAGCGATTGACGAGCCAACGGTGGCAAGATTGCAAGACTATGCACGTAAGGCTTACCTAGCCCTAGACGGGTCAGGTTTATCGCGGACGGACTTTTTCTTAACGGAAACTGGTGAGATCTACATTAACGAGGTCAACACCTTACCAGGCTTCACCCAATTTTCTATGTACCCAGCTTTATGGGAAGCGAGCGGTAAATCTTACGCTGATTTATTAGAAGAATTGATTCAATTAGGGTTAAGTCGCTATAATAAGAAGCAAAGTATTCAGCAGTCACTCTAGTCACTGTAGCAAGTCTGATAGGATACCTTAAATAAGTAATCTAAATAGTCACTAAATCACAGAAGCGAATACAGCTAAGGCGCTGGATGTAATAATGAGCGACCTTTAATAGTTAGAGAGGCAAGTATGAAACCCACACAAATTAAAGATATCGTAAAAGCCGTTGAGGCCATTGATTTCACATCAACAGCTCGGTTTACAGAAATTGATTCAGTCGAATTCGATTCACGATTAATTACCCCAGGTGCCCTGTTTGTACCCTTGAAAGGTGCGACAGATGGCCATTCTTATATTGATAAAGCCATTGAAAACGGGGCGGTTGCGGCCTTATGGTCAAACGACCCCAATGAAGCGCCTGTTGATTTTCCAATTATTCAAGTAGAAGATACCCTGGTTGCCATGCAGGCGTTTGCCAAGGCTTACCTAGGATGGATCAAGCCGAAAGTGGTTGGGATTACCGGTTCTTCTGGGAAAACAACGACCAAAGATATGACGGCAGCAGCCCTATCGACGGCCTTAAAAGTCCATAAAACAAATGGTAACTACAACAATGACATTGGTCTGCCTAAAACCATCTTAGATATGCCAGAAGATACTGACGTTATTGTCCTAGAGATGGGTATGTCAGGTGCTGGTGAAATTTCCTTCTTAAGTAAATTGGCGGAACCGGATGTTGTGGTTATTACAATGATTGGGGAAAACCACATCGAATTCCTAGGTTCACGGGAAAATATCGCCAAAGCTAAATTGGAAATTTTAGATGGCTTGAAAGAAGAAGGGACCTTTATTTACCCAGGCGACGAGCCTTTAATTGTTGACCAAATGCCGGCCAATTTATCGCAGTCGACCTTAACAATTGGCTTAAATGAGGATCAAGATATCTTTGCCTTTGACGTAATGATGGACCAGTTCCAATCGACTTTCTACACCAATTTATCACCAGAATTGAAGATGGAAATTCCTTTATCAGGTGGTTATAACGTACAGAACGCCTTATATGCCTTGGGTGTTGCCTACTCATTTGGTTTATCCATGGAGCAAGTCCGCCCTAATTTATCTGAGTTTTCAATTACAGCCGACCGGGGTTCATGGGAACGTGGGATTTTAGATACGCAGATCTTGAATGATACCTATAATGCCAGTCCTTCAGCCATGAAAGCTGTGATCCGTAACTTCTCAGCTATTGCCTCAAAAGGTATGTCTCAAAAGATTTTAGTCTTAGGAGACATGTTAGAATTGGGTACTTTCTCTGATGAATTGCATAAAGAGATCGCTACCGTTATTGGCCTGAATACCTTCAAACATATCTTTTTATACGGACCACGCATCCACCCACTAGTAGATGCTTTAGTTGAAAAGGGGATGCATCCAGATTTAATTACTTATATTGAGTCAGACAAGGAAGCCTTGATTGAAGAAGTTAAAGCCATTTTACAGCCGGAAGATAAGGTCTTAGTGAAGGCAAGTAATGGGATGGGATTAATTGAGGTAGTGGAAGCGTTAAGAATCGCTTCACCAGAAGAATAATTGGACTTAAACTCCGTCACTACTAACATTAAACTCTAGTGAGATTTATGCTTTTCGTTTGTACCTCGCCTTTAGATGTGCTATAGTATCCTAGCTTGAGTATGTTTAGAGGAGTAGCGGAGATTCTGCTACTAAAGTAATCAATATCAGTTGGAAATAGTCGAGCCTGATGCATTTGGCATACTCGGCTATTTTTGTTATGTGGAAAGCTTTTTCACAGATATAAATAGTTCACTCAAGTAGAAAAAGGAGAGACTAGATGAAATTTAATGAAATGAATCTATCAAAGCCCCTGCTTCGCGCAATCGAAGAGATGGGTTTTGAGGAAGCAACACCCATCCAAGCACAAACGATTCCGATGGCACTTGAGGGGAAAGATGTCTTTGGACAAGCCCAAACAGGTACTGGTAAAACAGCCGCTTTTGGTTTGCCATTACTAGAAAAAGTACATGAAACTGGTGGCGTACAAGCCCTAATTATTGAACCAACTCGTGAATTAGCTGTGCAAACAGGTGAAGAATTATACCGCCTTGGTAAATTTAAAGGGATCCATACAACAACTGTATACGGTGGTGCGTCAATCGGACACCAAATCAAATTATTGAAGAAAAACCCACCAGTTGTAATTGGGACACCAGGTCGTATCTTAGACCTTATCAAACGTGGTGTTTTGAAATTAAACAATGTGGAAACATTGGTATTAGATGAAGCAGACGAGATGTTGAAAATGGGCTTTGTTGAAGATATCGAATCAATTATTCGTGAATTACCAACAGAACGCCAAACGCTACTTTTCTCTGCAACAGTACCGCAAGAAATCAAACGTATTGCAGATAACTTCATGAAGGACCCAGCAACTGTTCATATCAAAACCAAACAAATGACTGCGGACTTAATTGATCAATATTACACACGTTGCAAAGACTACGAAAAATTCGACTTGTTAACACGTTTTATCGATGTGCATAATCCTGAATTGTCAATCGTTTTCGCCCGTACAAAACGTCGCGTTGACGAAGTGGCACGTGGATTAATTGAACGTGGTTACTCAGCTGAAGGTATCCACGGTGACTTAAGCCAAGATAAACGTTTAGGTGTTTTACGTAACTTCAAAAATGGTAAATTAGATATCTTAGTAGCGACAGACGTTGCTGCACGTGGTTTAGATATTTCAGGCGTAACACATGTTTACAACTTCGATATTCCACAAGACCCTGAATCATATGTTCACCGTATTGGTCGTACAGGTCGTGCTGGTAAAGAAGGTATGTCAGTAACATTCGTTACAGGTAACGAAATGTCTTACTTACGTACAATTGAAGACCTAACCAAGAAACAAATGTCTGCCCTACGTCCACCTACGACACAAGAAGCCTTCCGTGGCCAATTAGCAAATGTAGTTGAAATCGTTAAAGAGTTAACTGAAGTTGACAATACAGACATGTACCAAGATGCGATTACTTACTTATCAGAAAACTATACTGAAGACGAAATTGCCTTAGCATTAGTTCGTTCATTAGTGAAAGATCCTTCTTCTGTAAAAGTAGAAATCACACCGGAACGTCCATTACCAAACCGTAACAAACGTAACTTCCACCGTAATGCGTCAAACCGCAAAAATAATGGTGGCGGAAACCGTGACCGTAACGGTAAAGGCGGCGGCTACAAAGGTGACCGAAAAGGTGGCTACAAAGGTAACGCTAAAGACAAAAACCGTAACAACTATGACCGTAAAAAATCAAACGGTGGTAACAAACAATCAAAAGGCAAATCAGCAGAATTTAAAATTCGTTAGTAAGCTGTGACAAAAGTCGTTTAGACTTGTAACGTGCTGGAACTAAAGCCGAACAAGCACTGTAAGTGTTTAGCGTATTTTGTGAAGCGTCGACCGAGTCTGACGTTTGAGGCCCGATGATAGTGCAAAGTTTAAAAGACTAGCATCCAAACCCTTATAGACTTTCTACCCAATCAAACAGGTAAGTGAGGTTAAATAACTTCATTTGCCTGTTTTTTTGCTTATCACAAAGGTGCAGTTTTGAAATAAATACGCTAAAATATAAGTAAATAGTTATTTAATAGATGATAGGAAGAGGCCCCATGATTATTGGTTTAGGAACAGATTTAGTAGAAACAGCACGGATTAAGGAGGCGATTGCCGGGAATTCACGCTTCGTCAGTAAATTACTCACAGATCAAGAACTGAGCACTTATCAAGAGATTCATAATGAAAAACGGCAGATAGAGTTTATTGCTGGCCGTTGGGCCGCCAAAGAAGCTTTCGCCAAAGCATACGGAACAGGTATTTCAAGTCAGCTGCATTTTCACGATATTGAAGTCTTTAACGATGACCAACGTAAACCCCTCATTATTTGTAATAAGGTCACAAGCCTGATTCATATCACCATCAGCCATACCGACCACTATGCGACCGCAACGGTCATCATCGAAGCATAACTAGTAAAAGATGAAACCCAACCATCTTTTCGCATAATAAATACTAGATAGAACAGTTTTCACTATTTTTACATTTCAAGTATACAAAAATTGTATATTTAAAAATTCAATTTTTAGTCATTAAAAAGGCGAACAATTCCTTATAACTTATACAATGTTATTGCAAAGTTAACTTCTTATAAAAGTGGATTTGTCGCCTTTTTGTCCAATAAATCGATATATATTTGGTCATCTTTTCAAATTTTGATAGAGTTAAAAGAGACTTTTTCTATAAAAAGGCAAAAATTAGGAGGATTAAGTAATGATAGAATTCAAGAATGTCGAAAAGGTATATCCAGGGGGCACAACCGCTGTAAAAGATGCCTCTTTGACAATTGATGATGGTGAGTTTGTATGTTTCATTGGGACTTCAGGTTCTGGTAAGACAACAGCGCTACGGATGATTAACCGTATGCACGATCCATCAGGCGGGGAGATTCTGATTGACGGCGAAGCAACAACTTCAAAAGATCCAGTAGAATTACGCCGCGGAATTGGTTATGTAATCCAACAAACAGGATTAATGCCACATATGACTGTATACGACAACATCGTAACAGTACCTCGTTTACTTAAATGGGATGAGAAGAAAAACAGAGATATCGCAGAACGTTTAATGAACCGAGTTGAGTTACCTGTAGAATACTTAGACCGCTACCCAAGCGAATTATCAGGTGGACAACAACAACGTATCGGGGTTATTCGTGCCTTAGCAGCCAATCCAAAAATCGTTTTGATGGATGAGCCATTTGGTGCCTTGGACCCAATTACCCGTGACGCATTACAAGAATTGGTAAAAGAACTACAAGTGGAATTTGGTTCAACCTTCGTGTTCGTAACCCATGATATGGATGAAGCCCTAAACTTAGCTGACCGTATTGCGGTATGGCATGAAGGTGACTTGATTCAATACGATACACCAGATGAAATCTTACGTAATCCAGCCAATGAACATGTACGTGGTTTCTTAGGTGAAGACCGCTTAATGCAAGCGCAAACTGATTTCATTACGGTAAAAGAAATCATGATTACTACACCGTTAACAGCTACTTTAGGGATGTCTTTAGGTAAAGCCATTACCATTATGCGCGACAATCAAGTCGATTCATTATTTGTTATCGATGATGACCACCACTTAAAAGGGCTATTAACATTAAACGACGTGGTTTCACGTGGTGCAAACACAAGCTTATCGGTAGCTGACGTTATGCATAAAAACCTACGTCCAGTATATGAAGATGCCTTAGTGCAAGATACAACAACACAAATTCTAAAAGGACGTATTCCGAACATGCCAGTGGTTGACCGCGCTGGTCGTTTGACTGGACTGGTTACACGTTCAGCCTTAGTAAACCTTGTTTACAACTCAATCTGGGGTGACGAGGAAGAAATTGACAAGTTAACTGATGAACCCGTATTTGAAAATGCAGAATCAACAGCAGTTCACCCAATTGATGCGACTACTGAAGGAGCTGATAAATAATGCAAGAGTTTATTGCCAGCCAAGGTAGTGAAGTCATTCGCTTACTTTGGGAGCATATTTATATGTCACTGATTTCTTTAGGTTTAGGTGTTATTGTGGCTGTACCTTTAGGTATCTTTCTTTCACAAGTACCAAAAGTAGCTAATGTAGTGATTGCTATTGTGTCAGTTTTACAAACAATTCCAACGCTAGCGCTTTTAGCTTTAATGATTCCCTTCCTAGGTGTTGGTAAGGTGCCGGCAATTGTCGCCTTATTTATCTATTCGCTATTACCAATTCTACGTAATACCTACTTAGGGATGTCAAACGTAAACCCAGATTTACTTGACGCCGCTAAGGGGATGGGGTTGAAACGGATGCAAATTATTCGCCAAGTTCAACTACCACTTGCGGTACCAGTTATTATGGCAGGTATCCGTCTATCAACTGTTTACGTTATCGCATGGACAACGCTAGCTTCTTATATCGGTGGTGGTGGTCTAGGTGATATGATTTTTAATGGATTAAACCTATTTAGACCAGACTTAATTTTAGGTGGTACGATTCCTGTAACCATCCTTGCGGTCATTGTTGACTTAGTGATGGCACGTATAGAGGAATGGGTTACGCCAACAACCTCTTCTAAGAAAGGAGATGAATCACTTGCGTAAAATGAAATATCTTAAGACATCGGTTTTTGCTGTCTTATCGACAATTATTTTAACAGCTTGTTCATTACCTGGATTAGGAGGTTCAACTGAAAACGGGATTTCCATTGTTTCTGGGTCAACAACTGAACGTCAAATCTTAGGATATCTTGTTGAGGGGATGGTGCAACATTACATTGATACACCAACCAACATTATTCCTAACTTAGGGTCATCAACAATGAACCACCAAGCGCTTGAAACAGGGGACGCCAACGTATCAGCAGTAAACTATACCGGGACTTCACTAACAGGTGAATTGGGTATGGAAGCTGAAACGGATCCAGATTTGGCCTTAGAAACAGTTATTACAGAATTCGAGTCGCAATATGATATGCATTGGTATACACCAGGTTATGGTTTTGCTAACACATATGCCTTCATGGTTCGCCGTGAAGATGCAGAAGAGTACGGCTTAGAAACTGTATCTGACTTGGAAGAATATGCGGATGAGTTTTCAGTTGGGGTAGATAATACCTGGTTAAATCGTGAAGGTGATGGATATGAAGCCTTTAAAGAAATCTATGATTTTGATTTCTCAGAGTTATACCCAATGACAATAGGGTTAGTTTACTCAGCAGTCTCTTCTGGTGAAGTAGACGTTGTATTAGGTTACTCTACTGATGGTCGAATTATTTCCGAAGACTTAGTTGTACTTGAGGATGACAAACGTCTTTTCCCACCATATGATGGGGCACCAGTTGCAACTAATGAAGCGCGCGAAGAGTTCCCTGAATTGGATGATATTTTCCAAAAATTAGCTAATAAAATATCGGATGAAACAATGCAAGAGTTAAACTTCCAAAGTGACCAGTATTTATTAGAACCACAGATTGTTGCAGAACGCTTTTTAGAAGAGAACAACTATTTTGAAGATGCAGAACCTTATATTGAACCAGTGTCGCAAGATAATTTAGGAGGTGAAGAGTAATGGTAGACGTTACACAATTAAACTTATCTGAGCAAATCGTGTATTACTTCCAACAAAATGGGATGTATCTATTATCACAATTCTTCCGCCAACTATTGATGACCTCTTACGGGGTAGTCTTTGCGATCATGGTGGCCGTACCATTAGGTTTCTTTATTGCCCACAAACGTAAAACGTCTGGCTTTATCTTAGGTTTAGCCAACATTATTCAAACTGTGCCGAACTTAGCTTTACTTTCAGTAGTTATGTTAGTGATGGGTCTAGGACCTAACTTGGTTGTCTTTACCATTTTCTTATACTCAATCTTACCAATTCTACGAAATACTTATACTGGTGTAATCAGTGTAGATGATACAATGGTAGATGTTGGTAAGGGGATGGGGATGACCCCTTGGCAAGTGATTTATAAAGTTGAACTGCCACTAGCACTGTCAGTTATCATGGGTGGTATCCGTAATGCCTTTATTACAGGTATCGGGATTTCTACAATCGGTACATTCGTTGGTGCCGGTGGACTTGGTGACGTGTTGCAACGTGGTGTAAATGCGTCAGAGGGTACATCTATCATCATCGCAGCAGTGATTCCAATTTCACTTATGTCAATCCTAGCTGACTGGTTGTTAGGACTAATTGAGAAACGATTGGACCCGTCATCAACCAAATAATCTAGCAATAAATGAAAGGATGAGTCTATGGATTGGAGCTTACTACTGCAAATCTTTCTCATCAACTTGGTATACATCATGTTGAATACCATTCGGACCCTATTGACCATGCGCGGTTATCAAAAAATTGCGCCAATCATAGCCGTTGTAGAGGTAACGGTTTATACATTAGGGCTATCCATGGTAATGCAATACCTATCAAATCCGATTTACCTAATCGTCTACGCATTAGGATTCGGTGTAGGAATTTATTGCGGAATGATGATTGAAACCAAACTCGCACTGGGCTACTCAGTAGTCGAAGTTTACGTGCAAAATGACGACCATACCCTAGCTAACGCCTTACGTGAACGTGGCTACGGGGTAACCATTCAAGTAGGTTACGGCCGTGACGGTGATCGGCTGATCTTAACGATCCTGACACCGCGGTCAAATGAAGTCTATTTGCACCGGACTATTGATGAAATTGATCCCAAAGCATTCTACCTATCTTATGATGCCAAATATATCCATGGCGGTTTCTGGTCTAAACGGGTAAACCCGCGTTTGATCAAACGATCTAAAGTCAAAGATCAACAAAACGACAATATCGTGGTTGAGGAAGTAGAATCAAGAGAAGAATATGTAGAGGAAACAGGTTACTTATTCGATGAAGAGGTCAACCAAGAAACAAAAGATCCTTCATTTGAACAAGAGTTAAATCAAGAATCAGATAAAAACTCAGATAAAGAATAAGTAGCGTATCAAAAAGGCAGCGACTGACCAAAAATCAGTCACTGCTTTTTTTGATACCTAAAT
>NZ_JBOEQF010000046.1:0-14318 GCF_050689315.1 Aerococcus sp. L_32 | reverse complement strand
ATATTTTTGATAGGTAAAAACAATCAAAACCCTTCAATTATTCATCATCAAAAACTGAGCAAAGCAATTGCTTATGTGCAATGAAAAAGGTACTATTCGGGTAGATAGTTCACTTGTCTTTCAGTTAGAAAACTCTTGAGAAATTCAGAAAAGTATAGCGTGAAAGCAAGTAGTCAAAAAATGATGATAGCTTATATATGGAGGGATTTTATGTTATTTGAAAATATTGTAGACGCGATTGGTTATACACCTTTGGTCAAAATTAATGGTTTAGATGCAGATTCTGCGGATATCTATGTCAAATTAGAGAAAAATAATCCATCAGGTTCGGTAAAAGATCGTCCAGTAAAATACATTGTTAAAGACTTGTTGGATTCAGGTAAAGTAGCCGTTGGCGGAACGATTGTAGAGTCGACTTCTGGTAATACGGGTGTTGGTTTAGCTATGGTTGGGGCGGCCTTAGGCATCAATGTCGTGATCGTGATGCCAGAATCAATGAGTATCGAGCGTCGTCAATTGATCCAAGCTTACGGTGCGGAACTGATTTTGACAGATAAATCAGGTGGTATGTCATTGGCTGGTGAAACGGCTGAGAAGATTGCGGCTGAACGTAATGGTGTGGTATTTGGTCAATTTACAAACGGGGCCAATGTGACTGCCCACGAGGAAACAACTGCCAAAGAAATCTTAGCTGACTTACCGAATGTTGACGGCTTTGTGGCTGGTATCGGTACTGGTGGTACGATTTCAGGTGTTGGTCATGTTTTAAAAGAGAAGAATCCAGCTACTGTTATTTGGGGTGGTGAACCAAGTGATTCACCGCTATTAACTGAAGGTAAAGCAGGTCCTCATAAGATTCAAGGGTTAGGTGCCAACTTTATTCCTAAAGTCTTAGACCAATCTGCTTTAGATAAAGTGGCGACTGTTTCAAATGAAGATGCTATTGCAGCAGCCAAAGAATTGGCGACTTCTCAAGGAATTTTCGCTGGTTTCTCTTCAGGTGCCAACTACGTAGCGGCTAAAGAACTTGCTAAAGAGTTAGGTAAAGGCAAGGTTGTTGTGACCGTATTCCCAGATTCAGGTGAACGTTACCTATCAACCGGCCAATTCGGTGATGGGCATGCTGAGTGATGAATTAAATGAAGCGCACCGCGACTTCGCCCAATATATCTATGACCATGATCCAGCGCCCCATTCCATAGAAGAAGTCTTTCTATATCCAGGTTTCCAAGCAGTGGTCCGCCATATCGCAGAGCGAGAACTCTATTTACAAGAAGACTATTATGGTGCCCGGAAAATGGCAGAAGCGACCCGCAAGGATACAGGCATTGAAATCCATCCTGGGGCCCAAATTGGGAAAAATGTCTTTATCGACCACGGCATGGGTGTTGTCATTGGGGAAACGGCTATTGTTGGCGACCGAGTCAAGTTGTATCACGGGGTCACTTTAGGCGGGACTGGTAATGACAAGGGGGCAAAACGTCATCCGACTATCCAACATGACGCTGAAGTAGGGGCTAACGCTACCGTTTTAGGTAATGTCACAGTTGGCCACCATGCCAAAGTTGGGGCCAATGCTGTTGTGATTCATGATGTGCCACCCTATGCGACGGCCGTTGGGGTGCCTGCCCGCATTATTTTACATGACAAGAATTGGAACCGAATAGGTGAATATAGTATATAAGATAGAGGTGTGACAAAAGTCACTAAGAATTGAAGTGCTAGACCAAAAGCCAAACAATTATTGCAAGTAATCGGAGTATTTTTGGAGTGTCGGATAATTCTGATTTTTGGCATCCGATATTACAGGTATGCTTGAAATGGGGATAAGTTTTATCATTCAGTGGATATGTGTGGCTAAAACCGCCTTCATCCACAGTGAAATAGGGAAAAGGACACTTTTTAAGGCAAAGGTGTCCTTTTTTGTCTGCGTTTTGTGTATGAGTCTGTGGATTTGTGGATAAGTATGTGGGTAAACGGGGGTGTTTTTGTGTAAAATCTGTGTAAATATCCGGATACTTATCAACAGGTTGTGGGAAACTTGTGTAAAAACGGTTGAAAACTTGATAAATAAGGCTGTTATTTTTCAAATAATGTGAATAAGTTGGTGGAAAGTCAAAAACTTGTTTGTGGATTGAATTTGTGACAAAGGTCTAGATAGCGGATGGTTGGAAAATGTGTCATAATGAGCCTGGAAAATAATGCGAATTGGAAGTAGGTGTCTAGTGATGAGAAGATTGGGCTTTCGTCGGGTTTTAGGACTGATATTATTGGTGATTGGGATAGTCATTATGATCAACCAGGCTTGGCCAGTGGTACAGGTGTATTTAAACCAGCAAGATGTGGCGGTAGCAAATTATACGGCTGAAGAGCTACAAGAAAATGCGTCGGACCAGTCCAATGGCCAGTTTGATTTCAATGAGGTTCGCAATGTGTCGGCAACAGAAGTCAACCAAGTGCGGACGGACATTGAATCGGGCGAAGCAGACTTGGATGTCCTGGGGGCAGTAGCTATTCCGAATGCCAATTTAAATACCGCAGTCATTAAAGGCATGTCTGATGTAGCCATGGTGTCGGGTGCAGGGACTATGTTCCCAGACCAAGTCATGGGCCAAGGGAATTATACTTTAGCTAGCCACCATATCGGCTACGGGACAGATATCTTACTGAATAACATTTCGGATTCAGTGACGGTTGGGGATAAAATTTACCTGACAGATTTGACCAACGTTTACGTATATGAAACTTTCTTCGTTGAAGCAGTGAATCCTGATCAAGTGCAGTATATTTCGCAAGAAGTGACGGGTAATCCTATTATTACCTTGATGACGTGTACAGCTGATTTGACCCAACGGTGGATTGTGCAAGGGAATTTAACCGAAACAGTGGCTTTCGGTGAGGCGCCTGCTGAAGTGCAAGCATTATCTCAGTAGTGTATTAAAATAATAGAGACAAAAAACGGCTAGCCCAGTTGAAAGGGTTAGCCGTTTTTGAATAGCATCCTATAAGGATAATATTGATTTGTGGCCTTGGCTGTAAGTGTTCAAGGCTGCTTGGAATTGGTCGAAGGATTTTGTATCGAAATGAGCCAGCAAGTCTTGCCAGTCATTTTGCCATTTTTGCCCTAAAAGTGGGCCGTAGTCCGCAAGTAGGTCAGCGATTTCTTGGAAAGACTTGGCCTGTAAGATGGCCACATTCACCCGGTGATAGGAGACTAATGTTGGTGCTGGTAGTCCTAAAAATCGGTGTTCGAATAGGTCTAAAAAGCTAG
Source organism: Aerococcus sp. L_32 (assembly GCF_050689315.1). Lineage (NCBI taxonomy): Bacteria > Bacillati > Bacillota > Bacilli > Lactobacillales > Aerococcaceae > Aerococcus > Aerococcus sp. L_32. Next base: position 11,047 of record NZ_JBOEQF010000046.1, on the reverse strand, counting down.
CAAAGTCGGGCGCTAAAATGCTGACTTGGCCTAAGCCAACATCCATATAGGCTACGGCTGGTTCGCCTTTATCGTTTACTTGACTAAAGTCGAAATAGGCGACGCGGTCGTGGTCTTCGTAAAAGATAATCCCTGTATCTGGAATGTTAGGTCGGTGGACGAAGTCCTTTTGCCTAGTGATGGACGGGATGTGGTAATCGGCGCCTGGTTTTTGTTCGTACATGCCGGCGATGTAAGGGATGTAGACGGCGGTAAGAGCGTCTCGACTTGGGCGTTTGCTCGCCACGTAACTGTGTGAGGTATAACCACCATTTTGTTGGTTGACTAGATTATGATAAGAAATTGGTAAATCTGCGACAGAATACCGTTTATATATTGGTGATTTAGGTAAATAAGTGTAAAATTGTTTTTGCAATGGAGATGCAATCAAGTGCATGTTGAAAAGCCTCCTTAAAGATTTGACTATCAATCATTGGTATTTTAAAGCTTTTATCTGACGAAAGATAGTGTTTTGAAACGTAATTTGATAAAATATTTACTGGAATAAGAGGTGCACAGCTGTGACAAATGACTATATATACATTTTTACAAACCCTATCTCGAATCAGGTACAATCATTAGGAGTGGGTTTGAAATATTTTACAAGTGCGGTAAATAAAGTACCAAATAACTTGTTACTCATCAAGAACCCAAACCATTTAGGCCGTTTTGATGAATTTACCCGTTTCCATATAGTGAGCGGACACGAGGCTGTGAGAGAATTTATTGATGGCCAAGCTAACGAAGTCCAATCCCAAACCAAATGGATTGATTTTAAATATGAATCCCTATTCCAACAGCTATCTGACCAGGAAATTGCGGAGCTTTTATTTTTAGGCCATACGGATGCACCGTTGAACCAGCCGACTTTCTATAAATTGGGCAACCGATTTACCTTTTTTGGTTCAACCTATCCCAATTCATACCCAACAACTAAAATGTACTACCGAGACATTCACGACTTCTTCAAGCAACTAGGCCACGTCCTAGCGGCCAAGGTGACTGAAGACTTACAGGAGCAAAAGCCCATGTTTTTATTCCGCAAGAAGCCGGTAGTGAAAACAGTCAAGTCAGTCCCCATACCGGCCAAGCCAATTTTGGGTCATCTGGCACGGTTAAGTCATGACGGTATCCTCATTACCTTTGAAGGTGCTGATCATGTTGGCACCAACAAACGGGAATTTCGCGTATACCTCGCTGAAGATAACCCACGTTTTGTTGAAACAGACAAGGCTTCGCATTTATTATTCGGCCGACTCACCTATGATTTAACAAGCGAAACTTGGGACTTCCAAGCTTAAAAACTGACAGATTTTAATACGACAGACAATCGACGGAGGAATTTTCATGGAAATTATCGTTTTATTCGGTGGAAAAAGTGCGGAGCATGATATTTCTATCTTAACCGCAACAGCCATCATGCAAAAGATTCAATACGATCGCCATAGCGTAACACCGGTATATATTGACCGCCAAGGCCACTGGTTTAAAGGTGCGAACATGACCGAAAAACCAGATGCGCAAGCAAACTTCCAGCTAGACCAAGTGGGCCAAGCGATAGTGCCTACTGACGTTTTGCGGGAAGGGACTGACCAAATCGTTTTCCCAGCACTACACGGACCAAACGGTGAAGACGGGACCATTCAAGGTTTATTCGAAAGTTTAAATGTGGCTTACGTTGGTGCAGGCGTCTTAGCGTCGTCGGCTGGTATGGATAAGATTGTCTCAAAACATTTGTTCGACCAAGCGGGCTTACCGCAAGTGCCATTTGTGGCTCTAACTTCATATGATTGGGAGAAAAACCAGGAAGTGGCCATTGAAAAAGTAACCAATGAACTGGCCTACCCAGTATTTGTGAAACCAGCCAATATGGGGTCAAGTGTTGGGGTATCTGAAGCAATTGATGATGCTTCATTATTAGCAGCCTTAACCTTAGCCTTCCGATACGACCGCCGTGTTTTAGTTGAAACTAGCGTGCAAAATCCGCGTGAAGTGGAACTAGCAGTCTTGGGGAACGACGAAGTTTTCGTTTCATTACCTGGTGAATTGGCAAAAGGGCAGGGTTTCTACAACTATGAAGAGAAATACTTGAACAATACCACTGAGATGATCATTCCTGCAGCGATTGACGAGCCAACAGTGGCGAAATTGCAAAACTATGCACGTAAGGCTTACCTAGCCCTAGACGGTTCGGGTTTATCACGAACGGACTTTTTCCTAACTGAATCTGGGGAAATTTATATTAACGAGGTCAACACCTTACCAGGATTCACCCAATTTTCTATGTACCCAGCTTTATGGGAAGCGAGCGGCAAGTCATATGCTGATTTATTAGAAGAATTGATTCAATTAGGGTTAAGTCGCTATAATAAGAAGCAAAGTATTCAGCAGTCACTCTAGTCACTGTAGCAAGTCTGATAGGATACCTTAAATAAGTAGTCTAAATAGTCACTAAATCACAGAAGCGATTACAGCTAAGGCGCTAGATGCAAGAATGAGCGACCTTTAGTAGTTAGAGAGGCAAGTATGAAACCCACACAAATTAAAGATATCGTAAAAGCCGTTGAGGCAATTGATTTCACATCAACAGCTCGGTTTACAGAAATCGATTCAGTCGAATTCGATTCACGATTAATTACCCCAGGTGCTTTGTTTGTACCATTGAAAGGTGCGACAGATGGCCATTCTTATATTGATAAAGCCATTGAAAACGGGGCTGTTGCGGCCCTATGGTCCAACGACCCCAATGAAGCGCCTGTTGGTTTTCCAATTATTCAAGTAGAAGATACCCTGGTTGCCATGCAGGCGCTTGCCAAGGCTTACCTAGGATGGATCAAGCCGAAAGTGGTTGGGATTACCGGTTCTTCTGGGAAAACAACCACCAAAGATATGACAGCAGCAGCCCTATCGACGGCCCTAAAAGTCCACAAGACAAACGGTAACTACAACAATGATATTGGTTTACCTAAAACCATCCTAGATATGCCAGAAGATACAGACGTCATTGTCCTAGAAATGGGAATGTCAGGTGCTGGTGAGATTTCCTTCTTGAGTAAATTGGCGGAACCGGATGTTGTGGTCATTACCATGATTGGGGAAAACCACATCGAATTCCTAGGGTCACGGGAAAATATCGCCAAGGCTAAGTTGGAAATTTTAGATGGCTTGAAAGAAGAAGGGACCTTTATTTACCCGGGGGATGAGCCTTTAATTGTCGACCAAATGCCAACCGATTTACCGCAATCGACTTTAACAATTGGCTTAAATGATGATCAAGATATCTTCGCCTTTGACGTGATGATGGACCAATTCCAATCGACCTTCTATACCAATTTGTCACCTGAATTAAAAATGGAAATTCCTTTATCAGGTGGCTATAACGTACAGAACGCCTTATATGCCTTAGGGGTTGCCTACTCATTTGGTTTATCAATGGAGCAAGTCCGTCCTAATTTAGCTGAATTTTCAATTACGGCTGATCGTGGTTCATGGGAACGTGGAATTTTAGATACGCAAATCTTGAATGATACGTACAATGCCAGCCCTTCAGCCATGAAAGCTGTCATCCGAAACTTCTCAGCCATTGCTTCAAAAGGTATGTCTCAAAAGATTTTAGTCTTAGGAGACATGTTAGAGCTGGGTGCTTTCTCTGATGAATTGCATAGAGAGATTGCTACTGTTATTGGTTTGAATACCTTCAAGCATGTCTTTTTATATGGACCGCGCATCCAACCACTAGTAGATGCTTTGGTTGAAAAGGGGATGCATCCAGATTTAATTACCTATATTGAGTCAGACAAAGAAGCCTTGATTGAAGAAGTTAAAGCCATTTTGCAACCAGAGGACAAGGTCTTAGTGAAGGCAAGTAATGGGATGGGATTAATTGAGGTAGTGGAAGCGTTAAGAATCGCTTCATCGGAAGAATCCTAGGCCTTAAATCCCGTCACTACTAACATTAAACTCTAGTGAGATTTGTGCTTTTCATTTGTACCTCGTCTTTAGATGTGCTATAGTATCCTAGCTTGAGTATGTTTAGAGGAGTAGCGGAGATTCTGCTACCAAAGTAATCAATATCAGTTGGAAATAGTCGAGCCTAATGCATTTGGCATACTCGGCTATTTTTGTTACGTGGAAAAGTTTTTTCACAGAGATAAATAGTTCACTCAAGTAGAAAAAGGAGAGACTAGATGAAATTTAATGAAATGAATCTATCAAAGCCACTGCTTCGCGCAGTCGAAGAAATGGGTTTTGAGGAAGCAACACCTATCCAATCCCAAACGATTCCGATGGCACTTGGGGGACAAGACATCTTTGGACAAGCTCAAACAGGTACTGGTAAAACAGCTGCTTTTGGTTTGCCATTATTAGAAAAAGTTCATGAAACTGGTGGTATACAAGCCCTAATTATTGAACCAACTCGTGAATTAGCTGTGCAAACAGGTGAAGAATTATACCGCCTAGGTAAATTTAAAGGAATCCACACAACAACTGTATACGGTGGTGCGTCAATCGGACACCAAATCAAATTATTGAAGAAAAATCCACCAGTTGTAATTGGTACACCAGGTCGTATCTTAGACCTTATCAAACGTGGTGTGTTGAAATTAAAAAATGTGGAAACATTGGTATTAGATGAAGCAGACGAAATGTTGAAAATGGGCTTTGTTGAAGATATCGAATCAATTATTCGTGAATTACCAACAGAACGCCAAACGCTACTTTTCTCTGCAACAGTACCGCAAGAAATCAAACGTATTGCGGATAACTTCATGAAAGACCCAGCAACTGTTCATGTCAAAACAAAACAAATGACTGCGGACTTAATTGATCAATATTATTCACGTTGTAAAGACTACGAAAAATTCGACTTATTAACACGTTTTATGGATGTACAAAATCCTGAATTGTCAATCGTTTTCGCCCGTACAAAACGTCGCGTTGACGAAGTGGCACGTGGGTTAATTGAACGTGGCTATTCAGCTGAAGGTATCCACGGTGATTTAAGTCAAGATAAACGTTTAGGGGTTTTACGTAACTTCAAAAACGGTAAATTAGATATCTTAGTAGCGACAGACGTTGCTGCGCGTGGTTTGGATATTTCAGGTGTAACACACGTTTACAACTTCGATATTCCACAAGACCCAGAATCATACGTTCACCGTATTGGTCGTACAGGTCGTGCCGGTAAAGAAGGTATGTCAGTTACATTTGTTACTAGTAACGAAATGTCTTACTTACGTACAATTGAAGACCTAACTAAGAAACAAATGTCTGCCCTACGTCCACCTACGACACAAGAAGCATTAAGTGGTCAATTGTCTAACGTAGTTGAAGTCGTTAAAGAGTTAATTGAAGTAGAAGATACAGGTATGTATCAAGAGGCAATTACTTACTTATCAGAAAACTATACTGAAGACGAAATTGCCTTAGCATTAGTTCGTTCATTAGTGAAAGATCCTTCTTCTGTAAAAGTAGAAATCACACCGGAACGTCCATTGCCTAACCGAAACAAACGTAACTTCCACCGTAATTCATCAAATCGCAAAAACAATGGTGGTGGAAACCGTGACCGTAACGGCAAAGGTGGCGGCTACAAAGGCGACCGTAAAGGTGGTTACAAAGGTAATGCTAAAGACAAAAACCGTAACAACTACGACCGTAAAAAATCAAACGGTGGTAACAAACAATCTAATGGTAAATCAGCAGAATTTAAAATTCGTTAGTAAGGTGTGACAAAAGTCGTTTAGACTTGTATCGCGCTGGAACAAAAGCCGAATAAACACTCTAAGTGTTGAAAGTATTTTGTGAAGTGTCGGCCAAGTCTGACTTTTAAAGCCCTATTATAGTGCAAAGTTTAAGAGTTTATAGTGCAAAGTTTTAAAGACTAGCATCCAAACCCTAATAGACTTTCGACCCAATCAAACAGGTAAGTGAGGTTAAATAACTTCATTTGCCTGTTTTTTTGCTTATCACAAAGGTGCAGTTTTGAAGTAAATACGTTAAAATATATATAAATAATATCGTAATTGATGATAGGAAGAGGCGCCATGATTATTGGTTTAGGAACAGATTTAGTTGAAACAGTGCGTATTAAGGAGGCGATTGCCAACAATTCACGATTTGTTGGTAAATTACTCACGAAAAATGAGTTGAATACATACACTAGTATTGATAACGAAAAACGGCAAGTGGAATTTGTAGCAGGTCGGTGGGCGGCAAAAGAAGCGTTCGCCAAGGCATATGGTACTGGTATTTCGAGCCAGCTGCATTTTCAAGATATTGAAATTGTGAATAATGACCAGCGTAAACCCCTCGTTATTTGTGACAAAGTAGATACGCCGGTACATATTACCATCAGTCACACTGACCATTATGCTACTGCAACGGTTATTATTGAGGACTAGTAGTTTAATTAAGAGTAACTAGTCTAGTTTTGATATTATAAATAGTGTAGTGGTTAGTTTTCATCATTTTTACAGCACAAGTGTACAATTATTGTATATTTTAAAAAATCAATTTAAGTTATAAAAATGGCGTGCAATTCCCTATAACTTATACATTGTCAATTGTTAAGTTAACGTCTTGAAAAAGCGGATTTATCGCCTTTTTTGCTAGATTAATAGCTATAAATTTGGTCATTTTTTCAAATTTTGATAGAGTTAAAAGAGACTTTTTTATAAAAAGGTAAAAATTAGGAGGACTAAGTAATGATAGAGTTCAAGAATGTTGAAAAGGTATATCCAGGGGGCACAACCGCTGTTAAAGACGCCTCTTTGACAATTGATGATGGTGAGTTTGTATGTTTCATTGGGACTTCAGGTTCTGGTAAAACAACAGCGCTACGGATGATTAACCGTATGCACGATCCATCTGGTGGGGAAATTCTGATCGACGGCGAAGCAACAACTTCAAAAGATCCAGTAGAATTACGTCGCGGAATTGGTTATGTAATCCAACAAACAGGATTAATGCCACATATGACTGTATACGACAACATCGTAACAGTACCTCGCTTACTAAAATGGGATGAGAAGAAAAACAGAGATATCGCAGAACGTTTAATGAACCGGGTTGAATTACCTGTAGAATACTTAGACCGCTATCCAAGCGAGTTATCAGGTGGACAACAACAACGTATCGGGGTTATCCGTGCTTTAGCAGCCAATCCAAAAATCGTTTTAATGGATGAGCCTTTTGGTGCCTTAGACCCAATTACCCGTGATGCTTTACAAGAATTAGTAAAAGAACTACAAGTTGAATTTGGTTCAACATTTGTGTTTGTAACGCACGATATGGATGAAGCTTTAAACTTGGCTGACCGTATTGCAGTATGGCATGAGGGTGACTTAATCCAATATGATACGCCAGATGAAATCTTACGTAATCCAGCTAACGAACATGTACGTGGTTTCTTAGGTGAAGAACGCTTAATGCAAGCGCAAACTGATTTCATTACAGTAAAAGAAATCATGTTAACTACACCATTAACTGCTACTTTAGGGATGTCTTTAGCTAAGGCGATTACAATCATGCGTGACAACCATGTCGATTCACTATTTGTTATCGATGATGACCACCATCTAAAAGGTCTATTGACCTTAAATGATTTGGCTTCACGTACAGCGAACTCAAGTTTATCTGTTGCAGACGTCATGCACACAAGAATTCGCCCAGTGTTTGAGGATGCTTTAGTGCAAGATACAACTACTCAAATCTTAAAAGGGCGTATTCCTAACATGCCCGTTGTTGACCGGGAAGGTCGTTTAACTGGTCTGGTTACCCGTTCAGCATTAGTAAACCTTGTTTACAACTCAATTTGGGGTGACGAGGAAGAAATCGATAAGTTAACTGATGAACCCATATTTGAAAATGCAGAAACGACAGCAGTTCACCCAATTGATGCGACTACTGAAGGAGCTGATAAATAATGCAAGAGTTTATTGCCAGCCAAGGTAGTGAAGTCATTCGCCTACTTTGGGAGCATATTTATATGTCACTGATTTCCTTAGGTTTAGGTGTTATTGTGGCTGTACCTTTAGGTATCTTCCTTTCACAAGTGCCAAAAGTAGCCAATGTAGTGATTTCTATTGTGTCAGTTTTGCAAACAATTCCAACGCTAGCGCTATTAGCTTTAATGATTCCCTTCCTAGGTGTTGGGAAGGTGCCAGCAATTTTCGCCTTATTTATCTACTCGCTATTACCGATTCTCCGTAATACTTACTTAGGGATGTCAAACGTAAACCCAGATTTACTTGACGCTGCTAAGGGGATGGGGTTGAAACGGATGCAAATTATTCGCCAAGTACAACTACCACTTGCAGTACCAGTTATTATGGCGGGTATTCGTCTTTCAACAGTCTATGTTATCGCCTGGACAACACTTGCCTCATATATCGGTGGTGGTGGCCTAGGGGATATGATCTTTAACGGATTGAACCTATTTAGACCAGACTTAATTTTAGGTGGTACGATTCCTGTCACCATCCTTGCGGTCATTGTTGACTTGGTGATGGCGCGTGTAGAGGATTGGGTTACACCAACAACCTCTTCTAAGAAAGGAGATGAATCACTTGCGTAAGATGAAATATCTTAAGACATCGGTTGTTGCTGTCTTATCGACGATTATTTTAACAGCTTGTTCACTGCCTGGGTTAGGGGGTTCATCTGAAAATGGTATTTCAATTGTTTCCGGATCCACAACTGAACGACTAATCTTAGGACATATTGTTGAAGGTATGGTCAACCACTATACGGATGCCCCAACCAACATTATTCCAAACTTGGGTTCATCAACCATGAACCACCAAGCCTTAGAAACAGGGGATGCCAACGTATCAGCAGTAAACTATACCGGGACTTCACTAACAGGTGAGTTGGGTATGGAAGCTGAAACAAATCCAGAAGTGGCCTTAGAAACAGTTATTTCAGAATTTGATTCGCAATATGATATGCATTGGTACACACCGGGTTATGGCTTTGCAAATTCCTATGCCTTCATGGTTCGCCGTGAAGATGCAGAAGAATATGGTTTAGAAACAGTATCTGACTTAGAAGAATACGCTGACGAATTTTCAGTTGGTGTAGATAATACTTGGTTAAATCGTGAAGGTGATGGTTACAATGCCTTCAAAGAAATTTACGATTTTGAATTCCCTGAATTATACCCAATGACGATCGGTTTGGTTTATTCAGCCGTATCATCTGGTGAAGTAGATGTTGTACTAGGTTATTCAACAGATGGACGGATCATTTCTGAGGACTTGGTTGTACTTGAAGATGATAAGCGACTTTTCCCTCCTTATGATGGGGCACCAGTTGTAACTAATGAAGTTAGAGCAGAATATCCTGAATTGGATGGTATTTTTGCTAAATTAGCTAATAAAATGTCGGATGAAACAATGCAAGAGTTGAACTTCCAAAGTGACCAGTATTTATTAGAACCACAAATTGTTGCAGAACGCTTTTTAGAAGAAAATAACTATTTCGAAGATGCAGAACCCTTTATTGAACCAGTGTCGCAAGATAATTTAGGAGGTGAAGAATAATGGTTGACGTTACACAATTAGACTTATTTGAGCAAATCGTGTATTACTTCCAGCAAAATGGGATGTATCTATTATCACAATTCTTCCGCCAACTATTGATGACCTCTTACGGGGTAGTCTTTGCGATTATTGTGGCCGTACCCTTAGGTTTCTTTATTGCCCACAAGCGTAAAACATCTAGCTTTATCTTAGGTTTAGCCAACATTATTCAAACTGTGCCGAACTTAGCCTTACTTTCAGTAGTTATGTTAGTGATGGGTCTAGGACCTAACTTGGTAGTATTTACTATCTTCCTATACTCAATCTTACCAATTCTACGAAATACTTATACCGGTGTTATCAGTGTAGATGATACAATGGTAGATGTTGGTAAAGGGATGGGGATGACCCCTTGGCAAGTGATTTATAAAGTTGAATTACCACTAGCGCTTTCAGTTATTATGGGTGGTATCCGTAATGCCTTCATTACAGGTATCGGGATTTCCACAATCGGTACATTCGTTGGTGCCGGTGGACTTGGTGACGTGTTGCAACGCGGTGTAAATGCATCAGATGGTACTTCTATCATCATCGCAGCTGTGATTCCAATCTCACTTATGTCAATCCTAGCTGACTGGTTGTTAGGACTAATTGAAAAACGACTAGACCCTTCATCAACCAAATAATCTAGCAACAAATGAAAGGATGAGACTATGGATTGGAGCTTATTACTGCAAATCTTTCTCATCAACTTGATATACATCATGTTGAATACCATTCGGACCCTATTGACCATGCGTGGTTATCAAAAAATTGCGCCGATCATAGCCGTTGTAGAGGTAACGGTTTATACATTAGGTCTATCCATGGTAATGCAATACCTATCTAATCCGATTTACCTAATCGTCTACGCATTAGGATTTGGTGTAGGGATTTATTGTGGAATGATGATTGAAAACAAACTCGCATTGGGTTATTCAGTTGTCGAAGTTTATGTGCAAAATGACGACCATACCCTAGCTAATGCTTTGCGTGAACGTGGATATGGTGTCACTATTCAAGTAGGTTACGGCCGTGACGGTGACCGGTTGATCTTAACTATCCTGACACCGCGGTCAAATGAAATCTATCTACACCGGACTATTGATGAAATTGACCCCAAAGCGTTCTACCTATCCTATGATGCCAAATATATCCATGGCGGTTTCTGGTCTAAACGGGTAAACCCGCGTTTGATCAAACGGTCGAAAGCCAAAGACCAACAAACTGATAATATTGTGGTTGAAGAAGTAGAATCAAGAGAAGAGTACGTGGAAGAAACAGGTTATTTATTCGAAGAAGAGGTCAACCAAGAAACACAAGACACTTCATTTGAACAAGAGTTAAATCAAGAATCAGATAAAAACTCAGATAAAGAATAAGTAGCATATCAAAAAAGCAGCGACTGACCAAAAATCAGTCACTGCTTTTTTTGATACCTAAAC
>NZ_JBOEQF010000045.1:0-14583 GCF_050689315.1 Aerococcus sp. L_32 | reverse complement strand
GTGTTTCTTGGCGTATTTTAAATAGTCCAAGCTAGAGACTGTCACACCAATTTCTAAATTAGCTAAAAGCCAAGCATCGTCTGGATCAGTCAAACCTAAAATCATGATAGGGGCAATAATCCCAGCATCTCTTAGTTCTAACGCTTCATCCGCAACTGCGACCGCAAAACCGTCCGCACCGCGAGATTGGAGGGCGTCAGCTATTTTGACGGCACCTAAACCGTAGCCGTCAGCCTTAACAACTGCCATGACAGCTTTATTACCGATATGCTTTTTAATAGCGAAATAATTATGAATAATCGCATCTAGAGACACGCTAGCCTTACTAGGGCGATGATAACCAATGGTCATAGTTTAAACCTCTCTTTAATCACATAGATTGATCGAAATAGATAGGAAATGGCGTTAATAGCGCGCATTTCACTTCTCATTTATTATACCACTTGTGGGTGAAAACTCGAAAGAAGGGCTCTAACTTAAGGAAAAGCTAAGTTAGTTCAACCCTAAGGTAACCTTAGTGGTCAGTTAAACGTCTTCAGAAGTAGAAATTTGTAGAAACCTCGGTACATGGCTATTGTAAATAAGGATCCAAGGAACAACTCGGTCTCTTGGAAAAATGTACTCGATTCCAACAGCGACAATGGCACCCAAGAAGGTATCTAATACCCGAAGTAGCGCATATACATATTGATTGTCCGCTGGAATATTGAAGACAATGACAAGGAAAGTGGCGCTACCACCAACAACCCCTTGTGGATTCTTAACTAGAAGGTTGGTTTGAATCGTAATTAAAATACCTAAACCCCCTAAAAGTGCAGTAATCAAATAATGGTCAGGCAATAAATTATGTAAAAAAATAAAAACTAATGAGGCAAAAGCCCCACAAACAATAGCTAAGGTTCTGCGCAAACCAAAAGAAAGCGACGAAGTGACGTCAGCTCTTTGTGAAAATACCGCTGAAAGGGCAGCGATTTGCGGGTCAATAGAGATAAATGCTGAAATAAGGATAACCATAAAGACACTCAAAGAAGTCTTTAGGGTCCTCATACCAACGTGAAAATTTTGTTTCACTGAAATAAGCTCCTTTAATTAAGAGGGAAAGTTGAAAAATTCCCCTTCTCTACAATTGAATTTTCTTGTAAATAGATTATACTAGGAATACTTGATGAAATGAACTAAATAATAAAGGTGGTGCACTAGGTGAAGCGGCAAACATATCGCCAAGCGAAAAAAGAGCTTGAACGCGAGAAGAAGAATAACCAAAAAAAGTATGGAAAAAATTTTTCAGATGACATTAAATCCTTGGTCCCTGAGACGACACTCACACAGGATACTGCTGAATTTAACGTCGAAACGTTTGCGGAAACACCTTTGCCAAAAGAAACCTTCCAAGATTTAGACACCAATGAAATCTTCTTTGAAAGACAAAAACAGAAACAGTACTTTTGGTCAGGTTCAAGCAATCACTCACGCAAAGTACTGGTATGGATCATTCTAGCCCTCGCCATCCTAGCAGTAGCCTTGCTCGGACCGCGCGTATTCGAATTCTTCCAAATGATCTTTAAGTAGAAAAGGTGCGACAGAAGTCGTTAAGAAATAAATCACTAGAATAAGAGCAAAAGCTCCCTTCACTTGTCGTGTTGGGAGCTTTTTTGAAGTTTATATTTTTAATATTTGAAATCATAAAATGAAAATAGGGCACTCGTGGACTGTGTGGGCTGTAGTAATTTGGTCGTTCCTTAAAAATAGAAGCCAAAGGCTTTTATATTAAGAAATATATCTAAATTACTACATAGGGTATATGAACATAGATCTAAAAAAACACGACGACTATCGTGTTTTTTTAGTGTGTAATGTTTTATTTTGGTTGAATAATAATCATATCTTTGGTGAAGTGGTTCAAGTTTTCAGTGCGACCATCATGTGCAATCACTAAATCTTCAATACGAACGGCTGTATTACCAGTCAGGTAAATACCAGGTTCGATTGAGAAGATATTGCCATCTTTAATGGTATCTGTATTAGCTTTTGACACATCGCCTTTTTCATGAACTTCGCGTCCAATGAAATGCCCTAGTCGGTGGGTAAATTGGTCACCGTATCCTTGGGCTGTGATGTAATCACGCGCTGCAGCATCCACATTTGCCAAAGTTTCGCCAACTTTGACCGCGTCATTGCCACGTAAATTGGCTTCCAGTACGATGTCGTATACCCTTTTGGCCTCAGCACTAGGCTCACCGTAATAAACGGTACGGGTCATGTCGGAACAGTATCCTTCATGTTTACAGCCGATATCAATGACAATCGAATCACCGCGCTTCGGCAAGGTATGGTCAGATTCATGGTGTGGGTCAGCGCCGTTTGGACCGTAAGCGATAATGGGTTCGAATGAAAAGCCGGCATCTGCACCTTCTTCATCGTAAATGCGGGCTAATTCATCTACGGCAGCCAATTCGTCCAAACCAAGTGGTAAGACTTCTTCGATTAAACGAGCCATAGCACGGTCGTTAATATCTGAAGCTTTACGCATTTTTTCTTGTTCTTCAGCAGTTTTAATGGCTCTTTGGGCATCAACTAAGTCAGAACCTACTTCAAAAGTGGCTTGGTTGTATGTTTTGGCGAGGGCTAATAGTTGGTCAGCCCGCCACAATTTATCTACGCCGATTCGTAGTGGGGCGTTGGTTGCTGGGAAATCTGCTAGATTTGCGAAGGCTTCAGCTATTGTGTAGTTATCATCTACCCAAGTGACATCAATTTCAGCTAATTCGTCGAATACAAATAGCTTGTTAGCAATAATTTGTGGACCTTTTTCCGGTTGGATAATCAATAACCAAAAACGTTCCATGGGGTCAAAAATGACACCAGTGTAGTAGTCGATGGATGCCTTGTCGCTAATGATTAGGGCATCTAAGTTGTGGTTTTTAACTTGTTGTTGAGTGGTTGTTAGTCGGTTGCTATGTTCTAGATCCATATGTCCTCCATCTCGTCTTACAGATAACCGTCAGAAGAATCTTCACTATATTTCTCTTCAGCTTCTGGATGTTCCTCAATATATTCCTCAAATTCACGTAAGGTCATACCATCATGGGTTTCAAGGAAGTCCTCGCGACGGACTTTACGGTATTTGACCATTTTCTCTTTAAATATTTCACCAGTAGTCGGTGGTGTCCATGAAACGGCGTTAGCGCCCGCTTCGATGACCTTACGAATGGTGTCTTCATTCTGACCACCAGTTGCGATAATCGGCACATCTGGGAAATCCCGGCGAATCCGTTCAACTATAGCGGCTGTTTCTTTGCCACCAGAGACGTTTAGGATATCCGCACCGGCAGAAATTCGTGCTTCGATATCGTTATAGGCAGAGACAACTGTCGCTACAATTGGAGAGTCGACGGTGTGTTCAATATCCAGAATATTTTCTGCGGTCATCGGGGCATTCACCACAACCCCTTGAACGCCTGTTGCTTCGGCAAAAAGGGCAATATCTACGCTACGCCTACCCTGAGTTGTACCACCACCAACGCCAGCAAATACAGGTTGACTGGCTACTGATGTTACTGCTGAAATGATTGCAGGATGCGGGGAGAATGGGTAGACAGCTAAGACGGCATCCGCGTTACAGTATAGGATTGTGGCGACGTCAGTTGTAAAGACGAATGATTTTAAAGTTCGTCCAAACACGCGAATACCGGATGCTTCGTTAATAACTTCTGGCACCATCACCATATCGCTTCTAAATTGCGAAGAGATATTTTGAGAGCCGTTTTTTGGTTGATTCAACGCTATAACCTCCATTTAATTGATTGAATGGGTGTTTCAAATAGTTCTAGTCTTATTATAGTACTTATATAAAAAGAATGACAATTCAAAATCTCGACAGGGCGTCATATCAAGTGAAAAAGGTGTTCAAATAATTCAATTATGAAATATAAGATAACATTGATGCCGCTACATGTTAAGAAACCTATCAAAAAATTTGACACTTGCTTAAGAAATGATTAGAATTATTTTATCTTTAAGCAAGAATCCTGTTTACATTCAAGTTTATTGCAATTGTATTCAAAAGGAAAAATCAAATAAGAAGAGGTGCTATGATGATTACATTTGATCATGTTGAAAAATATTATGGTAAATTCCACGCATTGAAAGACATTAATCTGAAGATAAATGAGGGTGAAGTTGTGACCTTAATTGGACCTTCTGGTTCTGGTAAATCAACTTTGATTCGGACGATAAATGCTTTAGAAAAGATAAATTCAGGTCATTTAATTGTTGACGGCAAAGATATTACAGACCGCAATACTGACATCCGTCAAATTCGACGCGACTGCGGTATGGTGTTCCAACACTTCGAATTATATCCTCACATGACCGTGTTAGAAAATGTAACATTGGCGCCTTTAAAAGTCTTGAAGAAAACCGATAAAGATGCCCAAGATAGAGCAGAGCGTTTATTACAACGTGTAAACATGTGGGATAAACGTGATGCTTACCCAGGTCAATTATCAGGTGGGCAAAAACAACGTGTGGCTATCGCACGTGGTCTAGCTATGCGTCCGAAAATGATGCTATTTGATGAACCAACTTCAGCCCTTGATCCAGAAATGGTTGGGGAAGTATTAGACCAAATGAAACGTATCGCTTTTGAGGACAACATGACTATGGTGGTTGTAACGCATGAGATGGGCTTTGCCAAAGAAGTATCGAATAGAACCATCTTTATGGCGGACGGAGAAATTTTAGAAGACCGTCCATCAAAAGAGTTCTTCGAAGATCCACATGATGAACGTGCCGTTCAATTCCTGAGCAAGATCTTAGTCTAATCACCAAGTACGCTTAAGGAAAGAGGGAAATACTATGAAAAAACTATGGCGAATCGTTGTGCTAGTGGCTTTTGCTTTCTTGGCTACGGCCTGTACAAGCTCTGCTGCCAGCCAACAGGATATTGCTGAGCGAATTGACAGCGAAGCCTACCCGGTCATCACTTGGGGGGTAAAAGTCGATACCAACTTATTTGGGAAATATAATATTGAAGAAAACCGTATCGAAGGTTTTGACATCGATATGGCGAAAGAAATTACCAAGCGTGTCGGTGGGGAAAATGCCGAAGCAGAATTTGTTGAGGTAACCTCTAAAACCCGTATTCCTTTACTGAAAAACGGGAACGTAGACGCTTTGATTGCAACCATGACCATCTCAGAAGAGCGGTTAAAACAAGTTGACTTTAGTCAAGTGTACTTTGACGCTGGGCAAGCCTTGATGGTGCCTGAAGATTCTGATATCGAAGGTGTTGAGAGCTTGACGAGTGAACATACTGTTTTGGCGGTAAAAGGGTCTACATCAGCCCAACGAATTAAAGAAGCAGCGCCGGATGCGAATGTCTTAGAGTTAGAAAACTACGCTGAAGCCTTCACAGCCTTAAAATCAGGTCAAGGGGACGCGATGACTACTGATAATGCGATTTTATTAGGAATCATGGAACAAAATACGGGTTACAAAATTGCTGGGTCAACCTTTACAACAGAACCATATGGTATTGCCATCAACAAGGGCCAAGATGACTTCTTAAAAGAAGTAAACCAAGCTATTGATGACATGGTAGCTGATGGTACATATCAAGAAATCTATGCAAAATGGTTTGGTGACGATACTGAGTCATCAATTGTAGAGTAGGGAGGTTGAGCACATGTTTGAATTATTAACAAATTATTCTGATTTAATTATTGAAGGATTTATCAATACCTTGATTGCATCAGTGATCGCTCTGATTGCTTCCTTAATTCTTGGTGGTTTAATGGGGATTATCCAAACCTTAGATAATAAGGTTTTAGCTAAAATTGGCGATATCTATGTAGAATTTTTCCGTAACATTCCTTTATTGATTATTGTGATGTTTTTCTATGTAGTTATTCCTTTATATGGGATGGATATTACCGGATTCCAATCAGGGATTATCGGTTTAACCCTTTATACATCAGCCTTTATCGCGGACGTTGTGCGTTCAGGGATTGACGCTGTCCCTAAAGGCCAAAGAGAAGCAGCTATTTCACAAGGGATGAATTACAGACAAACGATGCAGTACGTGGTTTTACCACAAGCTGTGAAAATTGTGATTCCGCCATTAGGTAACCAATTTATCAACTTAGTAAAAAACTCTTCTATTCTAGCTATGGTAGCTGGGTTAGATTTGATGTATTACGGTGATTTAATTGCCAGTGAAACCTTTAATACTTTAGGGACCTACACAATGATCGCATGTATTTACTTGATCATTACAGTACCTTTAACTTTATTAGTTTCATATATTGAAAAACGATTAGCACAACAGGACGTACGTTAGAAAGGAGCGGTAATAGATGGATTTTGCAGGTGCATTTCAATGGATGAATATCCAGTTTTTACTTGATGGTCTATGGGTTACGCTTCAAGTAACGTTTTACGCTATCATATTCTCGTTAATTTTAGGTGGTATTTTTGGGGTTGTTCGTTTTATGGGGATTCCAATTTTATCTAAAGCTTTAGGGCTAGTTATTGATATTATTCGTAACTTACCTTTACTATTGATTATCTTCTTTACTTATTTTGCTTTGCCACAATTAGGGATTCGCTTAAATATTTTCTGGGCAGCAGTAGGGGCCTTGACCATATTTGAATCAGCCATGATTTCAGAAATCATTCGTGGTGGATTGAATGCTATTCCAAAAGGGCAGGCAGAAGCAGGGATTTCAACCGGTTTAACCCGTGTTCAAACCTTGGTATATATTCTATTGCCACAAGCTGTGCGGTCAATGGCACCTTCGATTGTGTCGCAATTGATTGCCTTGATTAAGGATACATCGCTTGCGACAATTATTTCCTTACCGGAATTGACGCATAATGCGAAGATCATCTACAACCAAAATACAGCATATGTGATTCCAATGTTTGTGATCATGACCTTCCTATATTGGTTGGTATGTTATACCTTGTCTAAATTTTCAAAATACCTATCAAACCGACGTTCAAACAGGGCCATAGCAAAAGATGGTGCTTTGAAAACACCGGCATAGTACAATTCAAGCTGTTGGCTTTTGCTTTTACTATCATGGCCTCTGAACCAGGGCGCTAAGACAGACAGCACTGGAAGAAGTCGTGATTTCAAAGGACCACAAGAATATGAGGGTTGATAGTAAGATAGGTTATTTTTAAACATTGTGCCTAAATGGTTTCATGAATCTGAACACAGGTTAGGGATTCAAAAAAACCAAGTATGAGTTCGAAAATTATTTGAATATCAACAAGGGGTCGGGATTTTTTCTCGGCCTTTTACTTTGCCCAAACAATGTGATAAATAAAGAAAAATGAAAAAACTATGATAAAATAATACCATCAAGAAAATCGTGAAAATCAGGAGGTGGTCGCTTGACTCAAGCAACGAACGTACAAAATAAACAGGGTGGGCTTTCGGGTTCTACCTTGAAATGGATTGCTATGGTCACCATGATTATTGACCACATGGGTGCAGCTATTTTACTGCCTTTATTAAATAGTGGGCAACTGGAAACCTTTGATTACTCCTTGGCTTATACGGCTTATACCAGCTTTCGGCTAATCGGGCGCATTGCTTTTCCGATATTTTGTTTCCTACTGGTTGAAGGTTTCTTCTATACCTCTAATAAACAAAAATATGCTATAAGGTTAGGAATTTTTTCCTTGATATCGGAAATTCCTTTTAACCTAGCTATTAGCCAGCAATTTTTTGATTTGGCCTATCAAAATGTATTCTTTACCTTGTTGTTGGGGCTATTAGCAATCTGGCTGGCTAGTATAATGAAATACCGCTGGCTAGGTATTATCCCTATCGTCTTATTAGCAATCGCTGCAGAGTATTTCAATACGGATTACGGCATGTTTGGCGTTATTTTAATTGGTGCCCTTTATGTCACCCGAGACCAACGTCTCATCCAATCCATTGCTGGGGCTGTACTCGTCCTATGGGAAGTGACTGCGCCGATAGCTTTTGTAATAACCTACTTCTACAATGGATTAAGGGGCCGTTACAACGCCAAATGGCTATATTGGATTTATCTTGTTCATCTGCTGATATTCGGCTTAATTGCCCGTTATTTCATCATTTAGCCCACTTATATAACACACAAAATTGAAAATTTAGAAAAACTAGGAGAGTAACATGTTAGATAAAATAGATTTCGCACAATATATACCACAAATGATCGAAGACATCCAAGGCTTGGTTCGCATCCCATCTATTCGCGATGATGAGGCGGCTACAACAGATGCCCCTTATGGACCAGAAGTCCGCAAAGCACTAGATTTTATGCACGATTTAGCTGTCCGTGACGACATGAAGGTTGGGGATGTTTACCCATATACCGTACACATGGAATCCCGAAATGCGGGGACTAACCACCGGGTGGATGTTGCTAGCCATATTGACGTCGTACCTGTAGGGGCCTTGTCAAATTGGACCAAAGAACCATTTGGCGCTGAAATTATCGACGGTCGTATGTATGGCCGCGGAACATCAGATATGAAACGGAATGCCGTTTTGTCATACTATGCCGTTAAAATCTTACAGGACTACCAAATTCCCTTAAAAAATACCATCCGTATCGTGATAGGGTCTGACGAAGAATCGGACATGACGGACATCCCACAATACGTTATCAAAGAAGGAGCACCTGACTTCGCCATCACACCAGACGGGCAATTCCCACTACAAATCGGGGAAAAAGGGGCCACAACATGGAACTTCAAGGGCGATTTAAAGTCAGATACCATCATTAAAAGTGTAGTCGGTGGGGCTGGGTCAAATGTAGTGCCATCAGAAGCGACATTTGTCATCGCTGATACCTTAAATCCTGGTTTAGAAGCTTATGCTAATAACAAACAATGGCCAATCGCTATCAAAGAAGAAAACGGCCAAACAATCCTAACTGTTTACGGAATTTCTGCCCACGCCTCAACGCCTGAAGCAGGGGACTCAGCAATCACCCGTGGTTTTGAAATCATCGCCAATACCTATTCAGATGACTTGGCCAACAAGTGGACACGCCTATTTCGACCTTATGATGGGTCAGGATTTAACGTAGCCCGTAACCACGATATTATGGGGCCATTGACCTTAAACCAAGGAGTTATTGAGAAAACAGCAGACGGGCAAATTGCCTTTACCATCGATGTTCGTTACCCAACCAATATTACCGAACCAGAATTGACAGCTGCCTTTACCAAAGAATTCGCGGATATCCCATTTGTGAAATCCTTTGATACAGCACCAATTCTGTCTGACGTGAATTTACCAGCAAACCAATTATTGTTAAATACTTTCCACAAACATTTCCCAGACCACGCTATTGAACCTATTATCTCTGGTGGGGTATCATATAGTAAAGTAATGCCAAATTGCGTGTCATTTGGGATGAGCTTCCAGCATGACGCACATGTAGCGCACCAAGCCGATGAGTTCATCGAAATGGATACATTAGAAAAACTATTAAAACTATATACAGATGCTTTTATCCAACTTGGTCAAGCAGATCAATTAGGGTAGGAAGATAAATAAGGGAGTCATATGGTGAACGAAAAAGAATTAGTTGGGGTTGCAGCAGCCCAATACGTTGAAGATGGTATGGTCGTTGGATTAGGCACAGGCTCAACAGCCTATTACCTGATTACAGAACTAGGCAGACGGATAAAAGAGGAAGGCTTAACCTTTACCGGTGTACCAACCTCCATTCAGTCAGCCGAATTAGCAACCAGTCTAAACATTCCAATAGCCTCATTAAATGATGTCCCAGCCATTGATCTAACAATTGATGGCACAGACGAATTTGATCCACAATTAAATGGGATTAAAGGCGGCGGGGGTGCCCATTTAATTGAAAAAATCATCGCCGTTAACAGCAAACGTGTCATTTGGATTTGCGACCACAGCAAGCAAGTAGACCAACTGGGGGCCTTTCCCTTACCTGTAGAGGTGATTCCAGCAGCTAGTCAACACTTATTTTATGCATTTGAGGATAAAAACTATGCACCAACATTCCGTTTATCACTAGATGGCACTAAATTTGTAACTGATTCAGGTAACTTTATTATTGACCTTCATTTAGAAAAAATAGTAAACGCAGTCAAGTTGGCTGACGATTTGATTCAAATGGTCGGTGTTGTTGAACATGGCTTATTCTTGGGAATAGCGGACAAAGTCTTAATGGCCAATGATGGGCAAGTCGTAGAATTTAATGGGTAGTAAGTGAGTTAAAATCGAGTTAGGAATTTTCCTAGCTCGATTTTTTTTATGCAGTTTTTATTAAAGGGAAAATATAAATTTAGACTGAAATCGAGTGAATAGGAATGGGGGAAATTTAAGATGAGAAAGGTAGTTTTATAAAGCAGTAAAATATTTTTAAATGGTAGGATTCTGTTGCACTACTTATCTTCTAAAAATTATGTCTTGATCATAATTTTTTCTAAATGCTCAATATCATTGCATATTTTGATAATGATAGATGTTCATAAAAAAAAAGTCAAAAAATAAGGAAAACCATTTTTTGACGTTCTAATTATCGTATATTCAATTCACTATGCCTGATCATCATCTGAAATCAGAAAACCTTGTACAATCGTAAAAATGATTAACAATAGATACCATAGTATTTTACGGTTTCTTTTTTTCTGTGCCTTACTAGTTGGCATATGCTTAACCCCCTTACAGATAAATAACTTTTTTGGTATGTCTTATTATACCATGAAAAAGATTAAAGTTTAAAGTGATAGCCTATAAATATGTACCCTCTAACATTTTTACAAAAAATTGCATTTATTGTTATTTTACTATTAAACATGTTTTCTTCACTATGTAGAATGTATTTGAATGAGCGTAAGTGTTTGCTCATAAAATATAGTGCGAGTTTATATCACACAAAAAGGCGTATTATATTATGGAAATGAGTTTTAGATGGTATGGATAGGACGATCCTGTTACATTACAACAAATCCGTGAAATCCCAGGTATACAAGGTATCGTTACAGCGATTTACGATATTCCTGTAGGTGAAGTTTGGCCAATGGCGCTTATCGAACAACTTAAGAAAGATGTGGAGATACAGGTCTACATATTTCAGTTATCGAATCAGTGCCGGTTCAGGAGGATATCAAACAAGGTAAACCTAACCGGGACCAATTAATCGAAAATTACAAAACAACTTTAACTGACTTAAGTAAAGCAGGAATACCTGTTGTATGTTATAACTTTATGCCAATATTTGACTGGACTCGTTCCAACCTAAACCATGACTTACCAGATGGTTCTAAATCGTTAGCAATCATTCAAGAAGATGTTGAACGTATGGATCCAGCAGAAGGTGGCTTATTAATGAACTTTGTTGGTATGTCAACTGACTCCCGTTCATTCATCTCTTACACTCGTCACGAATACTTCCGTCGTTTATTCTGCGACTACATCGGTGACTTAGTTTAACGCGGTGAGATTCCTGATGATGAACATTATTAGAAAAATTAATCACTAACGTTTCTTACAACAACGCTGTAGCGTATTTTGACGCTGCTGACGTCGTATCAAAATAAGTTCTTTGATACCTGATTCCCTGTCACTAAAACATTAACCCAATTGATTGGACAGTTTCCATCTAGGAGAGGCACGACAACTTCATCGTGTCTCTCTTTTTTTATGAAAAAATATGTTCAGAATTTCCTAAGAATGCTACAAATACAGATAGGGAGGAGAAACTATGATAAAATGATAGGTGATAAATTACGTTATCCGTAGAAAAATGATGTTGGGAGAGTAACGAATATGAATATTGGTATAGATAAACTACATTTCTTCACACCACATGTCTATGTGGATATGGAAGAACTTGCTGAAGCTAGAGACGTTGAGCCGGCTAAGTTTACAATTGGTTTAGGTCAAACCCAGCAAGCAGTGGCACCCTTAACCCAAGATCCAGTTTCAATGGCAGCTAACGCAGCTTGGCCAATTTTAACAGATGAAGATAAAGAGGCAATTGATTTCATTATTGTGGGATCAGAATCAGGTGTCGACCAATCAAAAGCAATGGCGGTCCATGTACACCAGCTTTTGGGGATTAACCCATTTGCCCGTGCCATCGAAATGAAAGAAGCCTGTTATGCAGCAACTGTAGGTCTTCAAACAGCGGTATCTCATATTGCCCGTCACCCAGAGTCAAAAGTGTTGGTGATTGCAACTGACATAGCTAGATACGGCTTGAATACTTCAGGAGAATCGACACAAGGGGCTGGTGCAGTAGCTATGTTAATTAGTAAAGACCCACGCGTTGCAGTTATTAACGACGACGCAGTTTCTTACACAGGGGACATTTACGACTTCTGGCGTCCAAATTATTCTACATATGCCCAAGTGGATGGTAAATTCTCTAATGAACAATACCTATCATACTTAGAGACAGTGTGGACTGAATATAAAAAACGGACCAATAAAACTTTAGCTGACTTTAAGGCTTTAGCCTTCCATTTACCTTATTCGAAAATGGGCTTAAAGGGCTTGCGTCAATTATTGCCGGAAGTGGATGAAGCTAAACAAGCAGCCTTAACAGAACAATTTGAAGCCAGCCGCGTCTACAATAAACGGGTTGGAAACATCTATACAGGGTCATTGTATCTAAGTTTAATTTCCCTATTGGATCAAAGCCAAGACCTACAAGCAGGCGATACTATTGCCCTTTATTCATACGGATCAGGCGCAGTAGGTGAGTTCTTCTCTATTACTTTAGTGGAAGGCTTCAAGGACATGTTAGCTGACGAAAGTCATCAAGCCATGTTAGATAACCGTATCCAACTATCGGTTGCCGACTACGAATTGATTTTCCAAGAAGAATTACCAACAGATGGTAGTCAATTACTTTTATCTGAAGATGAAGAGCAGTTCCAATTAGCCGGGGTAGAAGGTCACAAACGACTGTATAAATAAAGAAAATCGTTACCTACAAGAAGGATCAACTTCAAGTCGGTAACGATTTTTTGCTAATTTCGATTATTCTTGTCTTAATTTTTCTAAAATTTCTTTGGCTGCGGCCAGGTTCTTATGGTCAGCGTTTTCTAAGGCCGTCACTACGGCATTAATTTCTTGGTCGCCGTCAGCACCTGCTTGAATGGCCAATGATTTAGCTTGTAATTGCATGTGGCCAGCTTGGATCCCTTCAGTAACAAGGGCCCGAACTGCGGCAAAGTTTTGCGCTAAGCCTAGTGAAACAGCAATTTCCATCAGATGTTTAGCGTCCGATTGACCTAAAATTGACTTGGTTACTTGCACAGTTGGGTGGATCCCGATTGACCCACCAACAGCGCCTAAGGCTAGCGGTAGGGTGAGTTCACCAGATAAAATTTCTCGGTCACTGTCGTAAGTCCATTTGGCTAAGCCTCGGTATTGGCCGTCTCGAGCTGCGTAGGCATGGACACCCGCTTCAACTGCCCGCCAGTCATTTCCAGTGGCCAATACAAAAGCGTCGACCCCGTTCATGATTCCCTTGTTGTGGGTGGTCGCCCGGTAAACATCCACCTGCGCTAACTGGCTAGCTAATGCGATTTTTCCAGCCACTTCAACCCCAGAAATAGGGCCTTTATCCAGTAAACGTGCTGGAAGTTCACAAGTCGCCGTTGCCGTAGCTTCAACCGCATAATTGGATAGAATAGCCATCAACCCATCAATATTCGCAATAAAATCCACCTGTCCAAGAATATGCGCCTTCAAAGCCTCCAACATGGTATTCATCATATTGGCCCCCATCGCCTCCTGAGTGTCTATCGTTAGATACACAATGAAAAAAGAGGCACTACTATCGGTTGCTGGATAGTAGTGACTACGGATGGACCGCGCGCCACCACCGCGCCCAACAATGGAAGGGTAGGCAGCGTTGGCAACAGCCAGTAAATCATCTGCAAATTCAGTCACATACGCTTCAAAGCGTAAGGCCTGTGCGTCATCTTCAAGTCCGGTAAAAGCAATTTGCCCAGTCATCAGACGCTGGTTGACCTGGCTTTTAAAACCGCCTGCTTGCTGGATAATTTTACCGCCATTTGAAGCAGCCGCAATCACAGAAGGTTCCTCAGTCACCATAGGAATTTGGATTTCTTGATCGTTTATTAGAAAGTTTAGGGACAAACCATAGGGAAGTCCGTAGGTTGAGAGGGCATTTTCAATCATATTATCAGCAATTTCAGTGGGTAAACCTTGGCCGTTTTTTAAAAATTCAGCTTGGTCACTAGTGATTTGCTCTTGGGCCACTAAGACATCGATACGGTCTTGACGAGACTTTTTATAGTAGGATGTGAATGGATTTTCAGACATGATAACTCCTTTTTCAATAAAGAAACGGACCAGTATACCTAGCCCGCTTGGTTAAAAATAATATATATTATGACGCTTTTTGTAGGTAGATATTATCGTTCATTACGTGACCATCAACGATTAAAACGAAAACTTGTCTAAAGTCATCGAAATCAATGCGGTTGTCATGGCCTAAAAATTTTAAAGCACTCTTTCTTATGTGAACTTGGCCAATATGGGTTTCTAGTACCTCGTCG
>NZ_JBOEQF010000044.1:0-14674 GCF_050689315.1 Aerococcus sp. L_32 | reverse complement strand
TCAAATCACGCAAATTATTCAATGATAAGTCGCGCACATCAGTACCGTTGACTTTAACAGCACCCGTAGTTACGTCTGAAAAACGTAAGAGTAAGTTGGCGATTGTCGTTTTCCCAGAACCAGTACCACCAATAATGGCTAGGGTTTCCCCTGGTTTCACTTGGAAGTTGATGTCATCCACTACGTTATGCTCAGCATTACCAAATCTAAAAGCCACATCTTCAAAAGTGACTTCACCTGGTGCTTGACGGTCAATAGATACTGGGTTTTCAGGTGAATGGATGGTGATCTCAGTATCCAAAATTTCGTTGATCCGTTGAGCAGACACTTGAGCACGCGGTAAGATCACGAAAATCATCCCTAACATCATGAATGAGAACATGATAATGAATGAATAGTTGACGAATGAAAGGATGACCCCAACACTTAGGTTTTGAGCGGCTACTAAATGGGCACCGCGCCATGATAAAGTAATGTTTGTTAGTGATAGAATTGTTGTCATGATAGGCATTAAAAAAGACATCCGGAACATCGCTTTAATCGCTGTATCCGCATAATCTTTATTGGCTTCAGCAAATCGTGCTACTTCAAAATCTGATTTGTTAAAGGCTCTTACAACACGTACACCTGTTAATCCTTCCCGGAAAATAAGGTTCAAATCATCAACCTTACGTTGCATGGATTTAAAATATGGTGACACAATGCGTAAAATAATAAAAATTAACAAGGCTAATACTGGACCCGAAACGGCATAAACTAAACTCAATTCTGGACTAGCTAATACGGCCATCACGACAGCTGCTAGCAGCATGGCTGGTGAAAGTAATACCATACGCATTATCATCATGACAGTCACTTCAACCTGTTGAATATCGTTTGAAGAACGCGTAATCAATGAGGCCTCACCATAGGTCCCCATATTTTCTTTTGAAAACTGCAAAACTTTTGTATAAATTTCATTACGCAATTTTCTACCCAAGTTTTGGCTGGTACGGGCAGAAATATATACTGAAATCCCTGCAGAAATGATGACTAAGATGGTAATCAAGATCATCTGACCACCAATCCTATAGATAGCCTGCATGTCTCCTGCCGCAACACCCTCGTCGATAATGCGAGCGGTCTGCGTTGGCAATAATAATTCCCCAATGGCCTGTGTTAAGGCAAAGACAATTGCCCCGAACATAGCCCAAAAGGGAATTCGTTTAATTAAACGCCACATCTAATTCCTCCTTTTATGTTTTATAATGTAAACAATGCGAATATTGCTTCAAGAGGGCATTATACGCCCTTTTATCTCAATACACAAATAAAAATTACTTGCCGGGTGTATCCTCTGAAATGGCGTCTTCTAAGATGCCTTCTTCTTCTAAATATAAGCCGGAAACCCTTTTATACCAAGCAAAGAAGTGGCTAAACATGACTTTGATGACAGCGAAAATTGGAATGACGAATACAACCCCCGCAACCCCGAAAATTGATCCGGCTGAGATTAATAAAAGCATGATGGTGACCGGGTGAATAGCCATATTAGACCCCAAAACTTGTGGTGAAATCACACGACTTTCAATCGTCTGCTCAATAGCGAATACGATCAAGACTTTTACAATCATCATTGGACCCATTACAATCGCGACAATAATGGCTGGCACCATGGCTATGAATGACCCTATATAAGGGATGACATTTAGGAAACCTGCAGCAACCCCAATAATTACCCCATAAGGCAGTCCAACAATTGAGTAACCAACTACAAACATAATCGCCACCCCAATCGCGACAATAATTTGCCCACGGATATATTGGCTAATTTGTAAGTTCATATCACTTAATAGGTGTAAGGTCGCCTTACGAATTTTAATAGGCAGAAATTGCGCGAAATATGTCGGCAATTTGTGGCCGTCGCGTAACATGTAGAATAAGATAATCGGCGCGGTAAAAATAGCTACTGTTACCCTGGTCACTGTCCCTACGATAGACGAGACACTTGTGATTGCTGAATTGGCAATACTCTCCCAATTAAATGATGACAGGTCTAATACATTATTCATGGATGATTGGACCACCATGTTCACTTGGTCGTACCAATCCCCACGAATCAAGGTTTGTAAGCGACTTTGATAGTCTGTCCAAATAGTATCCCAGTTATTGATCAAATTACGCCCTTCATCCGCTACTGTTGGGATCAAAGCGACAAGGCCTGTAACGACCACCGCAATCAGTAGTAAAACGATTGCTGACCCCCAAGTTCGGTTGAGGCCCCCTTTTTCGATTTGATTCACTAAAGGTACTGTCAAATAGTAGAAAATGGCTGCTACGACAATAGGTAGTGAAACATATTGGATAAAGGAAACGGCGGGGTCTAAAAGGTATGATACTCGGGTAAATAAGCTCACGAAAATGACAATTAAAATACCGATTATCAAGGCGCCAGTATATCGATTATTTAAAATATACTTGAAAAACCAGGATTTTGAAAAAGCTGTCTGGTCTTTCGATGCTGGTGTTTCTTCTGGATTGATTTTATCGTTCATGACGTCCCCTCCTATACTGCATACGTCTATTATAGCAAATATTTCTTCCTATATATATGTGCCTAAACAATCAAAGTGTAACCATTTTTGATGTTAATAAGAGCGTTTTCTTGTATAATGAGATTATCTTAAGAAAGAAGGGATTTTTATTATGGAAACGATTTATGTATCTGGTTATACACGTGAAGACAATAAGGGTATTCATACCTTAACGCTAAATGCTGATAAGAAAGCTTTTGAAGCAAGTGAATTGATTATTGAAGAAAACAACCCTACTTACATTACTTTATCTAAAGACGGCAAACACCTATTTACTTTAAGCGACGGTGATGAGCCTGGTGTTGCCCACTACGAAAATAATGATGGTCAATTTGCCTTTAAAGACCGTGTGAAAGTATTTAACGAAAATGGTTGTTACTTAACATATGATGAAAAAGCAAATGTTCTTTATAATGCTAACTACAAAAAAGGTGAGTTAGCAGTGATTACAGTCAACGAAGATGGTACATTGACTGTAACGGATGTCATTCAACATACTTCACCAGTTGGCCCGCATGAAAACCAAGACTTTGCCCATGCCCACTTTATCCATCCAACAAATGACCACAAATACATTCTTTCTTGTGATTTAGGAACTGATGAAGTTCACACTTATACACTTACTGACGATAACAAGTTAGCTGAAGTGAGTGTCTACAAAGCAGCGCCTGGTACTGGCCCACGTCACCTTGCCTTCCACCATTCAGAACCAATCGTTTACCTTTTAGGGGAATTGGACTACACAGTTGAAGTGTTAAACATTCAAGAAGATGGTTCTTTAGTTGCTGGTAACCGTTATGACACGATTCCAAGCGATTGGACTGAATTCAACTCATCAGCAGCGATTCGTTTATCAAGTGACAACAAGTTCTTATACGTTTCAAACCGTGGTCACAACTCAATTACTGTTTTTGAAGTTTCAGCAGATGGTCAAAGTTTAACTGAAATTCAAAATATTTCAACTGAAGGTAATTTTCCGCGTGACTTCAACTTCAATGCAGATGAATCATTTATCATCGTTGGTCACCAATTCCAACCACAAATTTCATTATTTACACGTGACCAAGCAAGTGGTTTATTAAACTACGTTGATAATACCAGCATTAACGAAATTGTTTGTGTAACACCAGTTTAAAGGAGTTTAACCACTCATGTATCATTTAGCAGCCAGTCAGATGGACGAAAAGCTACAATATAAATTGCTATCTGGTGCCATTGTACCTCGACCAATTGGTTGGATTACAAGTGAAAACACGGAAACGGGTGTCATCAATTTGGCGCCCTTTTCATTTACTAGTGGTGCCGGGCAAAAGTTGCCCTTGATTTCAATGGCTATTCTTCGAAAAGAAGATTTTTCAATTAAAGATACCGCCCGCAATTTATTAGACCATCCTGAAGGTGTAGTGAATATTGTCAGCAAGTCTTTCATTGATAAAATGAACGCTACCGCTGCCAAAGTTTCAGCAGACGTCAGTGAATTGACCCTAGCAGACATTCAAACGGTTAATTCTAAGACTGTGAGCCCACCAGGTGTGGCCGATGCTTTAATTCGTCTTGAAGTAAAAGTATACCAGTATATCCCAATCCGTGACCGCGAGGACCGTATCATCACTGATATGTTCATCCTTGAAATTACCGACTATCATTTAGATGAATCGGTATATGACGAGGAAAAAGGCTACGTCTTGTACGAAGCCTTAGACCCTGTTGCCAGATTAGCCGGCAACTTGTATACAGATATCACAAAACCTTATGTATTAGAACGACCGGAATAAACAAAAAGGATTTGGCAGCGGCCAAATCCTTTTTGTTTATTCTAAAATTTGAATAGATGCTTGATAATTTTTTCTATTTCGATTGAACAAAGGTTTTCCCTAAGGCTTTTGGCGCTTGGGCTTTACCAATGAATACAACTAATACGATGATCGTCAAAATGTAAGGAGCAATATCTAAGTAAACTGATGGTACATCTTGAATAATCGGGATGTAGTTTGCTGTTACCGACAGGCTTTGCGCGAAACCAAAGAATATTGCAGCAAGTAGTGCACCGACTGGATGCCATTTTCCAAAAACCATTGCCGCCATGGCCATAAATCCTTGGCCTGCTACTGTAATTACAGAAAATTCATTCTGTACGGCCTGTGCTTGAACTGCCCCACCAATACCGCCAAGGAGTCCAGAAATCAAAACGCCGGCGTATTTCATTGCGTTTACGTTAATACCAAGTGTTTCAGCCGCTTCTGGGTGCTCGCCGACTGAACGTAGGCGTAAACCAAAACGGGTTTTGAATAAGACAAACCAAGCGATTACAGCGAATAGGATACCTAGATAAGCTGGACCGGAAGTATTTTGGAAGAAAATTGGTCCAATAACTGGGATGTTATTCAAACCTAAAATATTATAGGTCACAAAAGGTTTCGCTAATGGACCTGTTTGCGCTGCCCCATAAATTGCTCTCACTAAGAAAACAGATAACCCAGGAGCCGCTAAATTCAATACTGTACCGGAAATGGTTTGATTAGCGCGGAAGTTTATAGACGATACAGCATGAATTCCTGAATAGATCAAGCCGACTAGTCCACCCACTAAAAGACCAACCCAAGGTGTCATGGCCCCGAAAGTGCCTGACATGGCGATATTGAAAACGGCTGAAGCAAAGGCGCCCATTACCATAATCCCTTCCAAACCAATGTTCACGACACCTGACCGTTCAGAGAAGGCACCACCGATTGCGGTAAACATAAGGGGTGCTGCGTACATTAATGTTGAAGACACAATTAATTGTAAAATAGTAGAAAAGTCCATTATTGTTCCCCCTCCACTGTCGATTTTTTACTTTTACCGAATTTATCTATTGCATATGAAATGATATAAGATGAACCGATAAAGAAGATGATAGCAGCTGTAATAACACTCGCCAATTCATCCGGTACACCGGCACGGTTTGGCATAAATGAAGCCCCAATATTCAAGATACCGAATAAGATAGAAGCTAGAAAAGTCCCGACTGGCGTCCCCATTCCAAGCAAGCCAACGGCAATTCCGTTAAACCCTTCAGATGGTAGAGATGTCAGTGTATACAAGTTACCAAAAGTCCCGATACCATGGATGACGCCCGCTAAACCAGCCAAACCACCAGATAAGAAGATGGCTAAGACGATATTTTTCTCCACGTGAATACCTGCATATTCCGCTGCATTTTTATTTAATCCAACGGCCTTTAATTCAAAGCCCATAGTTGTATGTTTCATCACAAATCCGTATAGAATAACCATGATGATAGCAATAAAAATCCCCATATTTAAACGAGACCCACCTGTTAATGTTGAGATAAAACCTAAAGCTAAGGAAGCATTCTCGCCAACTTTATCAGTCATATTCCCTGACCCTAGCACCTCACGAATAAGGTAATTGGTCGTATACAAGATGATATAGTTCAACATAATCGTCACAACAACTTCATTTGTCCCTAAGTATGCGCGCAAAACACCAGCAATTGAGGCGTATAAGGCACCAGATAAGGTCCCAATAAGGAGGATTGCAGGTACCATAATCATTTGCGGTAAATCTGGAAAGGCCAGGGCGAAAGCTACTGATGATAACCACCCGGCTAATAATTGACCTGATAAACCAATATTAAAGAAACCTGATTGGTAAGCGACATTAAAGGCTAAACCAGTTAATGTTAACACCGTTGCTTGTCTTAAGACTTCACCAATGAAGTATGGGCTAGATAGAACGGTCATGATCATGGCATCGTAGGCAGCAATTGGATTGTAGCCGAAAAATAACATGATTAAGGCGCCTAGAATAAAGCCGCTTAAAATAGAAATCACTGGAATAGCCAATTTTTCAACCAGCGTATTTGTCTTAAATGCTTTCAACTGATTCACCCCCTTCCGCTATTGTATCTTGACCGACTGGATGTAAGACGCTTTGCACGCGTGCTTCTTCTAAGCTTACACCCGCCATTAATAGACCCAATTCAGTTTCATTCGTATCGTCAGCATCGACGATGGCATTTATTTTACCGTCATGCATCACTGCAATGCGGTCAGCAACACCCATAATTTCGTCTAGTTCAAAACTCATTAACAATACACTCTTCCCTGCGTCTCTATGTTGTACTAACCTGTCGTGCACAAACTCAATCGCCCCTACATCTAACCCACGAGTCGGTTGAGCTGCGATTAATAAGTCTGGATTTCGGTCTATTTCACGCGCTATAATTACCTTCTGTTGGTTACCACCAGATAAGGCACCTGCTAGCGTTGCTTCACTTTCAGTTCTCACGTCAAATTCATCGATTAAAATTTTGGCATGATCATTGATGAAGTTATGGTTTAAGAGCCCATTTTTTGAGAAAGGTTTTTGGTAATAAGACTGCATAGCCATATTCTCTGCAATCGATAACTCAAGGAATAAACCATGTTTTTGCCGGTCTTCAGGGATATGTCCTAATCCAGCTTCTGTAATCTTACGTGGACGCTTGTTGGTCACATCTTTACCAGCTAAAGTCACTTTTCCTGACACCACTTTTCTTAAACCTGAAATCGCTTGGATTAATTCAGTTTGTCCGTTACCATCGATTCCAGCAATGCCTAAAACTTCACCTGCCCGCACCTCAAAATCTACAGATTTCACTGCCTGTAAGCCCCTAGATTCATTGACCACTAAATCATTGACCTGCAAAATAATTTCGCCTGTCTCAGCTGGCTTTTTCTCAACTTTGAAATTCACATGACGTCCAACCATCATGTCCGCCAACTCTTGCTTGTTGGTGTTTACGACATCAACCGTATCAATACTTTGACCGCGACGAATTACTGTACAACGATCAGCAACTGAGGTGATTTCATCTAATTTATGGGTAATCAAAATAATGGATTTGCCTTCAAGCGTCATAGCTTTCATAATGTGCATCAATTCTTCAATTTCTTGAGGGGTCAATACAGCAGTTGGTTCATCAAAAATTAAAATATCAGCCCCACGGTAGAGCGCCTTAATGATTTCAACTCTTTGTTGTTGACCAACAGAAATATCCTGTACGTAAGCATCTGGATCAACGGCCAAATGGTATTGGCTAGATAACTCTTTGATTTTTCTATAAGCTGCTTTCTCGTCAAGGTAACCAAATTTTGTAGATTCTTTACCAAGCATAATATTTTCGGCTACTGTAAATTTATCAATCAACATGAAATGTTGGTGAACCATACCGATACCTAATTTATTGGCATGGTCAGGTGAACTGATGACTGCCGCTTGACCGTTCACCAAAATCTCGCCAGATGTTGGTGCTAGTAAACCGGACAAAATATTCATCAAGGTCGATTTTCCGGCCCCGTTTTCCCCTAGTAAGGCATGAACTTCACCTTTTTTTAGACTGAAATTGATATTATCGTTGGCTTTGTATGTACCAAATATTTTTGTAATATCACGCATTTCAATGACATTTTCATTTTGCATGTCTATCTTCCTCTTTTCTAACTTAGACGCCTATCCAAATTAAAAGCGTCAGCCAATTTGACTGACGCAATTTACTTTTCTATACCCGCTTACTCTGCTGAATCAGAGAATTCTGGAACGTCAATTTCACCATCAATGATTGATTGTTTCGCTTCTTCAATTGTTGCCCAAGTTTCATCATCAAGGTTACCTCTTGTGATATCAACTGTTTGATCTGCTAAACCGTATTCTACCAACTCACCACCTGGGAATTCAGTATCCATTGTTTGCTCAGTAATGGCAACGATAGCAGAACCAGTATCTTTGATTGTAGAAGTTAAGGTAAAGTTACCACCTGACCATTCACCTTCTTCAGTTTGGTCACGGTCAACACCGATTACCCAGATATTTGCTTCGCTATCTGCTTCAAGACGGTTACGTGCCTCAGTGAAAACACCATTACCTGAACCACCAGCAGCAGTATAGATGACATCTGCGCCACTTGTATACATTGCATTGGCAATTTGTTGACCTGTTGCAGCATCACCAAATGATTCAACATATTGTGCATCTACTTCAATTGATTCGTCTACATGAGCTACCCCAGCTCTAAAACCAGTTTCGAAACGGTCGATAGCAGGTGTTTTCATACCACCAACAAAACCTACTTTACCTGTTTCAGACGTTGTAGCTGCTGCGATACCTGCTAGGAATGCAGATTCCTGGTCTTTAAAAGTCATTGATACAACGTTTGGTTGGTCTACTTGTCCATCAATAAAGGCAAATTGTTGGTCTGGATTAGCAGGTGCTACTTCATTAAAAGTATCTTCTAACATGAAGCCCATACCGAAGATGATGTCATATCCATCTGCAATCGCAGTATTGAAGTTTGGTACGAAATCAGATGAATCTGTCGATTCGTAATATTGTACTTTATTACCAGTTTCTTCTGACCAAGCTTGCATACCTTCCCAAGCTGATTGGTTAAATGAACGGTCATCTACCCCACCTTCATCAGTGATCATACCAATAGCGTAATCACCAGTAGCTTCGGATGTTGCTTGAGAATCTGATTCACTAGATGTATCAGTTCCAGCATTTTGCCCTTGACATGCTGCTAAAGCAAAAACAGAACCAGCTAATAAAACGATATTTTTGAATTTTGTAGACATGTTTCTCCTCCAATAAACGAATGTTATATTTTTAAAAGTTTTTAATGTTCGTTTCTTACAATAATTATATTACGTTATAAATCAGAAAAAGTAAAGTTTTTTTATAAAAATAGTTCGTATTTTTATTCTTTTTTCTCACTTAAAAATTTTATCATATAGTTGTAATCGTTTCAAAAGCGAACGTTATATTTCGATAACCAGGGAGACTCTTGTGAAAACAGTACTATTACAATACTTTCACTATTTTTTTAGACAACAAAAAAAGCCGAGACATATTTGCCCCGACCTTGATTTGAATATATATATATCGTGTTTAAATTAGCTGCTTGCTGTAACTGAACCTACTTCTGCACTATGTGTAACTTGACCAGATGCAGTTAATTGTAAGTTAGAAAAGTCTTCTAAATTCGTGAACACGACAACGATTGATTTTCCTTTACCTACAGATGCTAATTCGTCTAAATCAACTGTGGCGATTTGCGTACCAGGACCCACTTGGTCTCCCTCAGCAACCGTGACATTAAATGGTGCACCATCTAATTCAACAGTATCAATACCCATATGAACTAAAACTTCTACGTCATCATCTGTTTTGATATAGATAGCATGTTTAGTCGGAAAAATACTCATTACAGTACCCGCAACTGGTGTATAAACATCACCTGTTTCAGGTTCTACAGCATAACCGTCACCCATCATTTTTTGTGAAAATACAGGATCATCTACTTGATCGATAGATTTAAATTCGCCCGTTGCAGGAGCAAATAAAGTTTCCGCTACTTGAGAACTACTCGGTTGTTTGGTAGTTTCCTTCTTCTTATTTTTTTTTAAAAAATCAAACATATCGCTCGCTCCTTAAGTATTCATTTTATTGTCTACTTTAATCATATCACATTCGTAAAAATAATGACAACCTATCCCTTAAGCAATTTCACATATTTCAAATATAAAGACTTTATAAAGTTATAATGATTTTTTGTTTTCTTTCTTGTTTTCATTTATACTGAAATGAGAAATTATTTTATTTTGAATGAAGGGAAATTGATAAATGTTAGATACATTAAAGGTCATTTTATTTGGTATCGTTGAGGGGATTACCGAATGGTTACCAATTTCATCAACTGGACACATGATTCTTCTTGAAGAATTCATTGCATTAAATGTACGTCGAGAATTTTGGGATATCTTCTTGGTTGTTATCCAGCTAGGCGCAATTTTAGCCGTTGTATGGATTAACTTCAACCAATTAAATCCATTCGCACCAAGCAAATCCAAATCTGAGAAAGAGGAGACTTGGATTACTTGGTTTAAAGTAGCCGTCGGGTGTCTTCCAGCTGCTATTGCCGGTCTACTATTGGACTCATGGATGGAAGCAAACTTAATGAATTGGTTTGTTGTTTCAGTTACGTTAATTGTCTATGGTATTTGGTTCATCTGGATTGAAAACCGCAACAAAAACAAACAAGTAAAAATCAACTCTATGGCAGAAATGACATATATGGACGCCTTCAAAATTGGTTTGTTCCAAGTATTGTCACTAGTTCCTGGTACATCTCGTTCAGGTTCAACCATCTTGGGAGCAACAATCGTTGGTACGTCTAGACCATTAGCAGCCAACTTCTCATTCTTTATGAGTATTCCAATTATGTTTGGTGCTTCAGCATTAAAATTAGTCAAAGCTTTCTTAAACGGTTTCGTATTCACAGGTACAGAAAGCTGGCTATTACTAGTTGGTATGGTTGTGGCATTTGTCGTTTCAGTCTTAACTATTAAACTATTCTTGAAATACATTAAAACCAATGACTTCAAGGTATTCGGTTGGTACCGTATTGTCCTTGGTATTGTGGTTATCTTGTACTTCTTACTATTTAATTCATAATATTCGGATTTTTATCCAAATGAAAAGGAGTGGCTGAGCCACTCCTTTTTTCGTACGATTTGAATTTTAATTGAAGAATTCATTGTAGATGGCGCGAACAGCGTCATCTTCTCTTTCTTCAATAATGCCAAACATAATAGAAATCTCTGATGAACCTTGGTTAATCATTTCCAAGTTGATACCCGCCTCAGACAAGGCCTTAGTAGCGCGAGCAGTATTCCCGATATTTTCGATCATACCTTCCCCTACTAACATTACCAAGCTTAGGTTATCACGTTTTTCAATAGAATCCGCTGCTGTTTCAGCTTTGATTTCAGCAACCATTTCTTCGAATTCTTTTTTCGATAAGGCATCTTCTTTAAAAATAACGTCGATATCATCGATACCAGATACGATATGTTCGAATGAAACGTTATATTTTTCAAGGACAGATAAGACGCGACGAACGAAGCCAACCTCTCTATTCATCATATATTTTTTAATGTAAACAGAGGCAAATCCACTCGTTGAAGCAATCCCTGAAATCGCTAAATTATTCTTAGGACGCGTTCTAGTAATTAATGTTCCAGGTGCTTTAGGTTCGTTAGTATTTTTAACTGCTACTGGAATATCAGCGATGAATGCTGGTTGCAAAGCTTCATCATGGAAAACGGAGAATCCAGCGTAAGATAATTCACGCATTTCTGAATATGTCAGCTGCTCAATTGCCACAGGATTATGAACTACTCCAGGATTTGCGGCATAAATAGACGAAACATCGGTAAAGTTTTCATACATTGACGCTTTGACACCGTTTGCGACAATCGCACCGGTAATATCAGAACCCCCACGAGAAAATGTCACTAATTTCCCATCTTTTGTGTAACCAAAGAAACCAGGGATGACAATGATACCATCTCGTTCCCGTAATTTGTATAAATTTTGGTAAGACTCTGGTAAGACCCGCGCTTGACCAGGATTATCTGATAAGAACAAGCCTGCATCTTGAGGATTTAAGTATGAGGCCTCATAACCTAATCCAGAAAAATAAGCGGCAATTAATTGCGCATTTGCATCTTCACCAAAGGCTTTAATCGCATCCACAAAATAAGCTGGTTGGTCTGTGATATCCGAACTAATTAATTCATTTAATTGGTTGGAAATGTCATCGATAATGGCTAGATTCATTTCTAACCCTTCAGCTGTATCTCTAAAGCGGTCTACAATTTTATTAAAAGTAGCTGATGCATTTTCACTATCGTGCAAGATTTCAGCAGCCAAGTCAATTAACAAATCGGTCACCTTGATGTCATCCTTATCCCGTTTACCAGGTGCGGAAACAATCACCACTTTACGGTCAGCGTCACCAATTACAATATCTTTCACTTTCACCAGTTGTTCAGCTGATGCAACTGATGAACCTCCAAATTTTACTACTTTCATCTTTTCATTTCATTCCAATCCAATTTTAATGTATTATGAGCTATCTTATCATAAAAATGAGGCTCTATACAATAGGAAAAGAGGTTGAAACCTATGTGTCTCAACCTCAGTAATCATCCTATGTAATGAAAAATATTCAATTTGCCAAAATAATTGGCTAGCAAGCTTAAATCATTTTGCGAAATTATAACAAGTCTTCATATAAACGGATATACTCCTTAGCCGGTTCAGTCCAGCTAAAGTCTGTCGCCATGGCTTGGTGAATCAATTGGAACCATACATCCGGTTGGTTTTCGTAAATATCCAAGGCATATTGGATAATATGAGCGAAAACATCCCCAGTAAAGATGTTAAATGAGAAGCCGTTACCTTCACCAGTATATTGATTGTATGGTTGAACGGTATCTGATAAGCCACCAGTTTCGTGGACAATTGGTAAAGTACCGTAACGCATGGCAATCATTTGTGATAAGCCACACGGTTCAAATGCACTAGGCATCAAGAACATATCAGAACCTGCATAAATTTGTTGGGCTAATTCGACATCAAAATCTATATAGGCGCAGAATTCCCCAGGATACTTCCATTCGAAATAACGGAATGAGTTCTCAAACGCTTCATCACCGGTACCCAAAACAACAATTTGAATATTGCAATTTGTGAGTAGATATTCAGCTTTTTCTTGTAACAACTGCATTCCCTTTTGATCAGTCAATCTGGTAACAACCCCAAGTAAAGCAACATCCGGGTCTACACTTAGGCCAACTCGTTCCTGTAAGGCACGTTTATTGGCTGCTTTACCCGTCTGAACTGTTGATGCATCATAATTTTCAATTAAATTAGGATCCGTATCCGGATTATTTTGTTCATAATCTATCCCATTAATAATGCCTGATAACTTCCAAGGATTATAACGTAATTCACCGTCTAGTTTTTCACCAAATTCAGGTGTTTGAATTTCGCGTGCATAATTCGGACTAACTGTTGTTACCTTGTCAGAGAAATTAATACCGCCCTTAAGATAGTTTACTTGGCCTTCCTTTTTAACCCCATTTTCATGGTATAAGGCATAGGTGGTGTTAAAAATATCTTTTAAGACAGATTCATTTTGCCAACCTTGGAAACGAATGTTATGGATAGTTAGTACTTTGCGGATATTTCGGTAGCTATCTACCCAATGGTATCGATCCACTAATAAGGCAGGAATCATGGCTGTTTGCCAGTCATTTACATGAATGATGTCTGGTATAAAATCCACTTTTTCCATCATTTCAATCACTGCGATATCAAAAAATCCAAACCGTTCTCCATCGTCATTTTGGCCGTACAATTGGTCTCGGTCAAAATACGCTAAATTATCAATAAAGTAATACTGAACGCCACCAAGTGTTAGCGTCTTTACCCCTACATAGGCTGATTTATAACCTAATTCAACTCTAAAATGGGTGATTTCAATCAGTTGCTCCTTGAATCTTTCAGGCATTTGCGTGTAA
Source organism: Aerococcus sp. L_32 (assembly GCF_050689315.1). Taxonomy (NCBI): domain Bacteria; kingdom Bacillati; phylum Bacillota; class Bacilli; order Lactobacillales; family Aerococcaceae; genus Aerococcus; species Aerococcus sp. L_32. The sequence goes on along the minus strand of NZ_JBOEQF010000044.1, from coordinate 690 downwards.
TACGGCAATACTACTCTGATGTCAACACCTTGTTTGCGCAATTCCTTTGGCAAGGCGTAGGCAACATCACCAAGTCCACCCGTTTTGAAGAACGGCGCACCCTCAGCGGCGACAAATAAAACTTTCATATGATCACCCTTCTCTCGTCTCTTTATCTACTACTTAAAATCCTTTGACCTTTTTAAACTTATAAGCTGGGTGTTGGAATGTCTCGTCTGATGCAGCGACATAGGTCCCTTTTGGAATCACAACAGGTTCCTCCGGTGTTCCAGTGATCACTGCACCTGGTGCTACCTCAACTTTTTTGTCTAAAATAGCATATTTTACGCTTGCACCCTTACCAATCTTCGCACCTTGGAAAATGATAGAATCTTCTACTTTAGCATTTGGCTCCACTTCCACGTTACGGAAGATATGAGAATGTTCCACTTCACCATAAATTTGGCAACCTGTACCGATTTGTGCATTAATAACGTCTGCATGGCTACCATAATAAGTTGGCGAACCATTATGTGCTTTTGTAATGATCGGTTGATCACCTTGGAATAGTTGGGTAAAGTATTCACCGTTTAGCATTTGCATGCTGACATCATAGTAAGATTTTACAGAATCTACGTTACCGACATATCCGTCATAAAGATAACCAACTGTTTTATAGTCGTCCATGTATTCAATGATAACGTCATCTAA
>NZ_JBOEQF010000043.1:0-14684 GCF_050689315.1 Aerococcus sp. L_32 | reverse complement strand
GGCACACGATTTTGATCTTTGCAACCGTTTTCGTAATTCATTTATAATATTTTTTTACTTTTAATATATTGCAAGAACCCTATTTTCGCTAATAGGCTTAGTCTACACTAACTAAGTAAGTTCCTGGACTCACATATATGTAATCGCATTCAATTTCTGCAATGTTGGTTAGGACAATTTTTGTATTTTTATCTAGACCAATCTGCAGGTCTTGATTACCCTGGTTAAAATAGGCGCGCAAGGTTTGTCCTCGGTAAGTCTTTGTAAAGGCTAAAATTCGCTCACTAGGCAAGTCTTGTGACCAGTCTAGGGTCCCCAAGTTGATGAGATCACTATAGTTCCGTCGCATTTGAATCAGATCCTTGGTAAATTGCCACATAGCTTGGTCTTGCTTGTCCTTTTCCCAGACCATGCATTTGCGGTTGTCTGGGTCGTCGCCACCGTCTAGACCGATTTCCGTGCCGTAATAGATGCAAGGCGTACCGGTTTGAAGGAAAGTGAAAGTAAGAGCTGACTGGACTTTATCCTTGTCGTATTTGGCCCGGGTCAGGATCCTGTCGGTATCGTGTGAATCTAGTAGGTTAAACTGGGCTTGGTTGGTTTGCGTTCGGTAAAGCATTTGTTGACTGGTCATCCGGTCCATAAACTGCCGGTTGGTCATGTCTTGATTTGTTGACCCGTCCTCTATTTGGTCTTTTTCTGTCGGTCCAAAAAAGAAGTCCTTGATTTGGTCTGTCATCGGATAATTCATGATGGCATGGAATTCGTCCCCTTCAAGGAAACGCTGAGCTGAATGCCAGATTTCACCGACGATATAGAAATCTTCTTTCAAATTGACGCAAGCCCGGTGGAAGTCTTTCCAGAATTGATGGTCTACTTCATTGGCAACATCCAACCGCCAGCCGTCGATATCAAATGCTTGAATATAGTGACGGGCAACATCTAACAAATAGGCTTTTACCTCAGGGTTTGCCGTATTTAATTTGGGCATGTGGGGTTCAAAGGCAAAGGTCTGATAGGTCAATTGCTGGCGGTCAAATCGCTCGCCGCCACTATAGTCAATCGCCCCAAAGGCTTGAACGGGAAAGTTTTGGATATGGAACCAATTTTTGTAGATAGACTGGTCTTGATTTTCTAAGATATCTTGCCATTGATTGGATGCATAGCCGATATGGTTAAAGACAGCGTCTAGCATTACCCGAATGCCCCGATCATGGGCTTGGCTAACCATTTTGCCAAATAATTCAGCATCACCGAAAGCTGGGTCGATGGTCATATAGTCGCTGGTATCGTATTTATGGTTGGTGTCCCCCTTAAAAATAGGGGTGAGATAGATGCCAGTGATCCCCAAATCAGTCAAATAATCCAGATGGTCGATAATCCCTTGCAAGTCTCCGCCATAGAAATCATCATGACGGGGATGGGCTCTGGAACCCCAAGGTAAAGTATTTTCTGGGTCATTTGTGGGGTCTCCGTTCGCAAAACGTTCAGGGAAAATCTGATACCAGACAGTGTCTTTCACCCAAGCTGGCGTCTTAACCCGGTCACTTTCATGAAAATATGGCAGGCGGAAATAAGCATTGACTTGGCCTAAAATATGGGCATCATCTCCAGGGTAAACTCCGCGGTCACAATAAAAGACCTCATTCCCGTCAATGTCCTGGACACGAAAGGCATAAGCTAGACGGTTGGGCGCTAATTGCCACTCACACTGCCAATAGTCATGGAGGTCACTAGAGGCGACTTTCGTCATTTCCTGACTGGTCCGGTACCAAGCCTCCGAATAATGTAGGTAGGTATCCCCCGCCAGCAAGTCCACCTGGGCTACGTCATCTTTCTTGGTCCTCAGACGAATATGGACGGTATCTTCATCATATAAATAGGCAAATTCACTCTCCGGTCGGTGGTATAAAGCTGCTGAATCCAATGGTTTTCCTCATTTCTATTTTTTATTGTTATACTTAAAAAGTAATCGCTTACATATGAAGATAGAAAAATAGCTAATGGCCCATAACCATTAACTATCCTCCTAATCGACTTAGCTGACCCTAAGATTTGCTATCTTCAACGGTAAACATCAAGCCGACATTTTTCATTATGACTATATTAAAAGTGAATTTTACCTGCTTCTTGACCGCCATCGATGTGTTGGTCAACGCTAGCTAATTCAATCCGGTCAATAGATTCACTATTCGTCACAACCACGATCACTGTTTTTTCCTTATTAGCCTCTTCGATCGCTTGTAAGTTAATTTCGCCAATCACTTGACCAGCAGTCACTTCTTGGTCCACAGCTACCGTTAAACCAAAGATTTCCGGGTCAAAATTGTTGGTATCAATCCCCATGTGAATCAATACCTCAAGGCCATCGCTCGTTTGAATCCCGATTGCATGATGACTTGGGAAAATCGACACGATTTTACCAGCTACTGGTGCATAAACTTTAGCAGTTTTAGCGTCTGCATCCGGCTCGACAGCGTAACCGTCACCCATCATTTTTTCCGAGAATACAGGGTCATTTACACGAGAGATATCTAACAATTGACCAGCAACCGGTGCTAAAACAGGTGATACTTGACCAGATGCAGCCGCTTTCTGAGACGTGGCCACTGGTTCGCTAGCTCCCGCTTTGCCTGTTACCTTGTCAGAAGGTGCCGGAATAGCAGTACCAGCGTCCAACAAGTCGTTGATGTCAGATTTTAAGATGTCAGATTTTGGTCCGTAAATGGCTTGTACACCAGTACCGCGAACCATTAAGCCCATAGCACCAGCTGCTTTCCAATACTCATCGCTAGCTACTTTTTCAGTGTCCTTAACTGTCACACGTAAACGCGTCATACATGCATCTACATAGTCGATATTTTCTTTACCACCTAATAGGTAGATAACATCGGCAATTTGTTGCTCGCTCGCATTTGAGGCAATGGCTGAAGTTTGGCCGTCAGTTGCTTTATCAGCTTGTTCAGCCCCCAATCCCTCTTCGTAGTTACCTAAACGACCAGGTGTTGCGTATTTAAATTTCTTGATCATGAAGTTTGCAATAAAGTATGTTAATACACCAAATACCAGTGTCACTAAGATGAAGTTGATCACGTCACCCATAATACCGGCTTGCGCTGATAATGGGATACGGGTCAAGAATTCAATAGTCCCGAATGAATGCACGCGTAGGTTTAACACATCTGCCATAGCAAATGCCGCCCCTTGAATCACCGCATACACCACATATAAAGGCATAGCAATGAACATAAACATGTATTCCAATGGTTCAGTTACCCCAGTTAGGAAAACGGCAGCCGCAGCTGAAATGAACATTGGTTTATATTTATCTTTCTTATCTTGGTCAACATTGCGGTACATTGCATAGGTTAACCCCATCAAGATACCTGAAGAACCAATCATTTGCCCCACTTTGAATCGTGCAGGTACCCAATTTTCTAATACATATTGATAATTTTGCGTATCGCCAGCATTGTTGAAGTTTGCCAAGTCAGTTGCCCAAGCTAACCATAATGGATCTTGACCAACAACCTGTGCACCCGCTTGCGCACCCGTTAAAATTTCATAAGTACCACCAAGTTCGGTGTAGTTAATTGGAATAGTTAACATGTGATGTAAACCAAATGGTATTAGTAACCGTTCTAATGTACCGAAGATAAACGGTGCTAGGATTGGCGCAGTATCTTGAGATGTTGCAATCCATTGACCAAATGCATTAATACCTGATTGAATTACTGGCCAAATTACAGCTAATCCTAAAGCTGTTGCTAAAGACCATACAATCACAACGAATGGTACAAAACGCTTCCCATTAAAGAAGGACAACACTTCTGGTAATTTACGATAGTTGTAGTATTTATTGTAGGCACTCGCTCCAATAAAACCGGAAATAATCCCTACGAATACCCCCATGTTTAAAGCTGGTGCTTCTAAAACACTTGTAAAGTAACCTTCAATAGCAATGGTTTGACCAAATACAGTACTGGTTACTGCTGCTGGATCAGCTAACATGTCAGTTGTTACACCAAATAAAGCACCGGTGATACGGTTAATTAAGACAAAGGCAACAGCTGCCGCAAAGGCCCCACCAGCACGGTCCTTAGCCCACGAACCACCAATTGCAATGGCAAATAATAAATGCAGGTTACCAATAATGGCCCAACCAATTGACTCTAACACGCCACCCGTAGTGACTAAAAAACTAATATTTTCAGCAAACAAGGGAATGGTTTTACCAATAGATATCATTAAACCTGCAGCTGGCATAACTGCAATAACCACCATCAAAGCCTTCCCAAATTGTTGCCAAAATTCAAACGTAAACAGTCTCTTCATTTTTTTCGCTCCTTCATTTACACCCTTTTGATAACGGTTTCATAACTCAAAACAAATTATACACTGTAAAACGCTTTTGTGCAACCGTTTGCATCTTTTTTTTAAACTATAGCAAAAAAACCGTGAGAATCTCCCACTCTCACGGCCCTTCTAAATGTTTTATTTAATTAAAAAGTACTTCACTTCTTCGTGCTACATCTAACATTTCTTAGCCTTAAATAGTGTAAATAACCCAGGATAGCGAGCTAGAGATCATACTAACATTTTCATATTTATCTTTATATTCAGCTTCTAGTCAATAGTTTCTACTAGTACACCTGAGTGGTCTGATACGGTTTGCTGACGTTCTCCATCAAACACAACTTCGGATTTTTTTACTGCAACACCTTTAGGTACGAAGATATAGTCAATACGAATTTGTTCTTTAAGCCCGGTCCAGCCACCGATTTCTTTCAATACTGTCGGTCCACCGATAGTTTCTTCTGCAATCATATATGAGTCTGTAATAGGTATAGCCGTTGATACCATGTAGTCATAACCATCTGTACCGGCAGGGTTATTAAAATCACCCATAAAATAAATTGGCAACTTAGTTCTAGTTAGGTATTTTTCAGTTTCTTGCCATTCATAATGAAATTCTTCATTATTTTTCCCGTGCCACCATGAGAAGTGACCAGAAACCGCCATAAAGCTTTCGCCATTTGGTTTAGTGATCTTAGCCGTAAGAATACGACGTGTTTTATAGTCATACCAATCATGACTTTTTGATACGTTATAGCTAGTGACGCTATCAATTGGGTATTTTGATAAGATCGCTACACCCTCTTGCATTGTGTCATGCGCAATATGAGTCATAGCCCACGCCCAATAGTAGGTTTTACCTAATTCCGCTAATAAGGCTACTAAACGCATGGCAAAATTATCTTCTTTAACATTCACTTGCCCATCCATAGGGACAAAGTTCACGAGATTATTAATGTCTACTCGATGTCCAATAATTTTTTGATTTACTTCCTGTAAGCCCACTACATCGATTTCCCACTCAGCAATCGATTGCGCAATAAAAGCTAATTTTTGATCTTGATCATTTTCACCATAAGAATGAGTATTTAATGTTAACAGTTTCAACTAAATTAACGCTCCTTTTTATTCATTTTGATATCAGTAACATATCTATTTAATTCGATTATAACTCAAACAATTTAATTCACAAAAACATATTTGAAGTCAAATCCTCCATTAACGCTCAGATATTAGCTACCCGTACTAATCCGCCAGATAGCAAAACGAATAAAGGCTGCAATCAATAGCATGGCCATTTCACCAGCAAAGTGGCTAATATTATGCTTCGGTGATTTGAAAAGGACTTGAAAGGCATCTCCTAGTTTCACTTTTAAAATCACAACACTAAAGGCAATTAAAATAAAAATCAAGATGGCCATTCCGGTGTTGCCAATCAATAAGAAACCAATCAAGATAAGTAGTAAACTGATATAAAATTGCCCTAGACTATCTTGTGTTTGGTCAATTTGATCCCACTTAGATTTGATTAAAAAGCCCGCAAAAGGCAGGATACATACAGACATTAGTGAAATCACTGTAGAGACATTTGTGGTCAAATTTTCTAGTAAACCCAGTCCTTGCGCGTTGCCTTGGAAAGTTAATAGGGCAACATATAAGATGGGGGCAATAACCAGTAATATAATCACAAAATGTACCATTCTACTTAAATTTTTTCTGGTCATAGGTCACGCTCCTCATTTTCTTTCTGTAATCGTTCTTGTTTTCGCACATATTCAAAATAGGCGATAGCTAATAAGTTGGTGGCTTGGTGGATAGGTAACATAGATGCAAAGGCTTCATCCTTATAATCAAAGCGTGTTGTTTTAAAATAGATTGTATAATCGGCTAAGCTAGCTAATAAACTGGTATGCATTTCACTCACCGCAATCAGGATGGCCCCTTTACTCTTAAAGATTTTCAATTCTCGTTCAATCAATGCCACATTGCCGCTAAAAGACGCTACAATCAGCACATCTCCTGGTTTTATAGATGCACTCGCAATTTTTAGCTCCAAAGGTGCTGAAATATCGATAGAAAATTTATTGTTCAATAAAATACTTCTTCTAAAATCGTTTAAAGCGTTCTTTTGCGCCCATCCAGTCCCGTATAAGAAGACATTATCCGCATCAAAAACACTTTCAACAATGGGTTCAACCTGCATATTACTGAACATTTTAAAGGTATCTTGGGTATCGGCTGCTAACTGCCCCATTGGATCAATTTCACTATCATGCCGTTGATTATCTGCTTCATTGTTGAGGTAGAATTTAAATTCCGCATAACCTGAAAAGCCAATTTTTTGAGTGAAACGGGAAATCGTCGATTTGGAAACGGCCAAAATCCTTGCTAATTCAGTGATAGACATCTTCCTAACTGTCTGACTATGCTTCATGATATAGTCAAAAATATAAATTTCATTTTCAGTTAACTTACTGTAAAAGTTGTTATAGATATTTTCTATTGGTCTCATAAATGCCTCCAAAATAATAAGAGTGGACCTCGGCCCACTCCTATTATATCAAAAGCGTTTATATTTAATAGATTAAGATAACTCAGGCCAGTATGATGCGTTTGCCTCAATTAAATCATCCAGAATTTGTTTGGCTACGCGTGCATTTGGCACGGTTCTTGATAAGGTAATGGCTTGCCATAATTTTTGATAAGAACCTTCGCTCCATGCTTCAACAACTAATTTTTCAACGGCCACTTGTTGCTCCATTAAACCTTTTTGGAAGCGCGGAATTTCGCCCGTTACCAATGGTTCAGGTCCATTTGATGTAATGATACATGGGATTTCTACCATAGCTGTTGGATCAAAATTCACGATTGATCCATTGTTTGGCACAATCAACAACATTCTTTCACGCGTGTTATAAGCCAAGGCTCTCGCTAAATCGACAATATAAGAAGCGTGGTCATCTGCTTTCAATGTTGTTTTGGCACCTGATCCATAGTTCACTACTTGGTTACATTCTGAGAATACTTGTTTTTCACGGTGGTCCATTACTTCATTGGCCCGCGTATAGTCTGGATTAGCTACTGCTACTTCATCTTGAGGGTATAGGTAGTATTTTAGATAGGTATTTGGCAGCGTATCTTCATCCAGCCAAGACACTTCCTTTGCTTTTTCATAGGTATGCATCCAACTTTCTTCCACTTCCTCTTCAGAAGCATCAGCCAATTCTTCTGGCGTTACATAACCATGTTCATGAACCCACTCTTTTAATTTTGGCATTAAATCGTTGCCTTCATGGTCACGGATATCTGTCCACCAACCAAAGTGGTTTAATCCATAATAACGAACAACGAAGTCTTTACGAGATTTAAGTCCTAAAATATCCGCCATCCGGTATTCAATCCCTACAGGCATATCACAAATGTTGATAATACGGCTATTCGGACGTATTTTTCTAGTCGCTTCTGCTACGATTGCTGCTGGGTTAGAGTAGTTTAACATCCAAGCATCTGGAGAGTATTCTTCCATATAGTCAATCAATTCAAGTACGCCACCGATTGAGCGCATACCGTATGAAATACCACCTGGTCCACATGTTTCTTGGCCAATTACCCCATATTTTAAAGGAATTTTTTCATCTTGTTCACGCATGGCATATTTACCGACACGAATGTGGGCCATCACGAAATCAATGTCTGTAAAAGCTGTAGCTGGATCAGTTGTCGCTACGAATTCAATTTCTGGTGCGCGTTCATTTAGGATAATTTCACAGGCATCGGCAATTTGTTTTTGTCGGTCCCCGTCGTTATCGTAAAATTTGATTTGACGGATTGGGAAAGTATCTAAATTATCGAGTAACATCATGATGATACCTGGTGTAAAAGTTGAACCCCCACCTGCTACAAGAATCGATTGTTTCTTTAATGTCATTATAAATTCCTCCTAATGCAATTGTTTAACCGCTACTTTTCTATACCTCTATGCTAACAAAAAATTAAGTATTTTCATTAACCGCTCAACCTTCTGTTCGCATTTCAGTATTTATGTACTTGTTCCAATCTACGGAAATTGTTCCTTAATTTTTCGCTTTACCTGTCCGTTTAGCAATTTCAACGTCCACTTCATCACGAACTTGTGGGACATCTAGTCCAATGATCACTTGAATCGCTTGACCCTTACGGACCACCCCATGCGCTCCGTTTGCTTTAAACTCTTTATCAGTAGCTAATGCATTTGGGTCTTTAACTGTTAACCTCAATCTAGAGGCACAGTTGTTAACGTCAGTAATATTTTCTGGACCACCTAACAAGTCAACATAGTTTGAAGCTGTTACCGCAAAACGTCCACGACTAGGATCATTTGCAGCCTCTTCAGCATGACTTGAAATAGCTTTATTACTTGCTTTTGATTCTGAAGGATCCTGGCTAGTATCATTCGGATCAAACCCAGCTGCTTCTTGTTTCTTCTTATCTTTATAATCTTGTTTAGTGTACATTTTCACTTCTGCTTCATCATCTTCACGTCCCGGTGTTTTCAAATCAAATTTATTAATCATCAAGCTGAAAATCACAAAATAAATACCAGAGAAGATTAAACCAATCACTAGCCAAGTGATAATTGCACCAAAATGATTAGACCACATTGGAATAATAAATTTAGAAACAACTGAGATTAAACCTGATCCTAAGTCTCCTGCCAGTCCAAATAGGTACATGGTTGTTCCTAGTGAGGCTGCAAGTAAGGCATGGATAAAGAATAGTTGTGGCGCGATAAATAGAAAAGTAAATTCAAATGGTTCTGTAATACCAGCCATAATCGCTGTGAAAGCTGTTGGCAATAGTAGGGATAATACTTCTTGTCGTTTTTCTTTTTTTGCTGTCGCATAAAAAGCTGCTGAAATACCAATCGGTGCGAAAATTTTTGACATATTATGCAACCCAAAAGCGCCTTCTGGGAACTGTTCACGTAAAGGTGCTGGATTTGAAGCAATCACATTTAATTGATCCAACCAAGCACGTTCAATTCCACCTTCAATCACTGCAGGGCCATAGGTAAATGGTTGGTATACAAAGTGATGCAGTCCTGTTGGAATTAAAATACGTTCTAAGAATACATATACGAATACACCGAAGGCACCTGAACTCGCCAACCAACCCTGTAATGTTGCAATACCACCTTGAATTACTGGCCAACCCCAAGCTGTTAGGAAGGCTAATGGTAACATGATGAAGAATCCTAAAATATAAACGAATGTTGACCCTTGGAAAACACCCAACCAGTCTGGTAGTTTAGTATCAAAGTACCGGTTGTGTAGCCAAACAACAATAGCCGCTACGGCAATGGCACCAATAATATTGGTATCCAATGTTTTTACACTACCGATCAGTTTTAACCCACTGACACCACCGGGTTCAGCGGTATAATCTACCCCAAAGTTCGTCCCCCAAATTTCAAGGATTTTAGCCAGGAAACTTTGAAAAGTCATGTAAACAATAAATGACTCCAAGCTGGCACGACCAGCCGCTTTTGTTGCTAACCCAATAGGTAAACCAATTACAAATAGCAATTCAATTTGATTAAATACTGTCCAACCACCAGATTCTAAAACCGACCAGATATTTCGCCAAAGACTGCCCTCGGATGCGAGACCACCCATAATCAATTCATTTTGGAAAAGAATCGAGAAGGATAATACAATCCCCGCAAACGAGAATAACAGCACCGGCACAAACATTGCGCCCCCAAACCGTTGTAATTTCGCCATCATAATTTCTTCACTCCTTTTTGTTGAATATTGCTTCCAATACTGTCATCTTAGCAGTGGATATCCACCTTTGCAAACGCTTCCATAACTTCTGGAACAATTTCTTTAACCAGCACACTGTTCCAAAGAAAGGAAATTGACCCAAAAAAAAAGACCGTATAGCAATACGATCTTGTGAAGGTTAAATAGTTATCAATTTTCTCTAAAAGTAAATGGTTATCTTAACGCTACATACATTTAAATTTACTGAAAAACAGTCCTTTCTGGAGGGACGAACCCGACTATAGGGTGCGAGACTCGATGCTAAGAAAGGAACAGCGAAAGACTAGACTATGCTTCTGCTAAGTATTTTTCTTCAAATTCATCGATTAATGCGCGTGCTTCGTCGGTTGATTCTGTTTCCATTAGGCCAATACGTAAGTCGTTGGCACCACGGAATGAGCGGATGTAGATTTTAAAGAAACGACGTAATGGTTTATATGGACGACCGTCTTTGGCAGCATTCTCGTCGAACAAATCTAGGTGGTATCTGAATAGGTCTAACAATTCTTTTGGCGAGTGGTCACGTGCTTCTTCTTCAAAGGCGAATGGATTATGGAAAATCCCACGACCAATCATGACGCCGTCAACACCGTATTTATCCACTAATTCTTGACCGACTTGACGGTTTGGAATATCACCATTAATGGTTAATAAAGTTTGTGGTGCGATCTCGTCGCGTAGTTTTTTTATTTCTGGAATCAATTCCCAGTGAGCGTCTACTTTAGACATTTCCGTCTTTGTACGTAAATGAATCGATAAATTGGCAATATCTTGCTTTAACAACAGACTAAGCCATTCTTTATATTCTTCCGTGTCTTGGTGGCCAAGTCTTGTTTTCACTGAAACGGGTAGGCCACCCTCTTTGGCAGCTTGAATTAATTCAACTGCTACATCTGGACGGAGGATTAACCCTGATCCTCGACCATGTTTAAAAACGTTAGGTGCTGGGCATCCCATGTTAATATCTAAACCAGCATAGCCCATTTCGTTCATCCCTTTAGCCATAGCCGCAAAGTGATCAGGATTGTCTCCCCAGATATGCGCTACGATAGGTTTTTCATCTTCTGTAAATAGTAATCGTGAATTTAATGAATCGCGACCTTTTGGATGTACATATGACTCTGAATTGGTAAATTCAGTAAAATAAACATCTGGTTTAGCTGCTTTTTGAACTACATGACGAAAAACAGTATCTGTTACATCTTCCATTGGCGCTAAAATAAAAAATGGTCGTGGCAATTCTTGCCAAAAGTTTTTCTTTTCTTCCACAATAAATCCCTTTCTCTTTTTCTTATATATTGAATACAAAATAAAAAAGCTATTCGCTTTTTTACTTACTTTAGAATTTTTGCTTACAGCGTTACATTATCTCAAATCTGAACCACAATTGGAAGCAAAATATCTTATATCATCATTACATTTTATTCTCTCAAAACTTAACCTAAAATAGTACCCTTTCATTTTTAATTGTGATATAATTCACATGTAAATATGAATAACAATTTTCCTACTTTTATACATGTGGTTTCAATTGTGAATTTTGTGACGTAAACTAGGAGGTTTATTATGGTTAGGGTATTTGCAAGTCCAGCACATTATGTTCAAGGTAAAAATATTTTAACAAGTCAAGTAGCTGTAGACTACATCCAAAAGTTAGGTGATAAGGCCTTACTGCTAGCAGATGATGTTGTTTGGGAAATAGTTGGGGAAACCCTAACTGACTCATTGACAGCAGCCGGCATGACCATTATCCGTGAGCCCTTCCAAGGTGAAGCTTCTACTGCAGAGATTGATCGCGTGACAAAAATTGGCCAAAATAATGATGTAAATCTTGTTTTAGCACTAGGTGGCGGGAAAGCTATTGATGCAGGGAAAGCCATTGCAGATGACCTAAAGTCACCAGTAGCTATATTACCAACTGTTGCTTCTACAGATGCACCAACTTCTGCGCTATCTGTTATTTACTCTGAGGAAGGCGCCTTTGAGAAATACCGATTCTACAAGAAGAATCCCGATCTAGTCCTATTAGATAGTCAAATTATTGCGCAAGCACCAGCTCGTTTCTTCGCTTCAGGAATCGCTGATGCACTGGCAACTGCAGTTGAAATGCGACCAACTATTACTGGTAACCACGATACCATGGCTGGTGGGAAAACAACTTTAGCTGCTCAAGCAATTGGAGACAAGAGTAAAGAAGTCTTGTTCGCTGACGGGATTAAAGCCTTTAAATCCGTTGAAAAACATGTAGTCACACCAGCAGTTGAGAATGTCATTGAAGCCAATACACTTCTTAGTGGACTTGGTTTTGAATCTGGTGGTCTTGCAGCTGCCCACGCTATCCATAATGGTTTCACAGCTTTAGAAGGTGACATTCACCATCTGACTCATGGTGAAAAAGTTGCTTATGGTACGCTAACACAACTCTTTATGGAAAATCGTCCAACTGAAGAGATTGATGCTTACATCGACCTATATCAAGCTTTAAACTTACCTACTACCCTAAAAGAATTGCACTTGGATCCTGAAGACCGTGACGCCTTGATTCGCGTGGGGAAACAGGCCACAATTGAAGGGGAAACAATTCACAACATGCCATATACCGTCACACCTGAAGACGTTGCAGATGCCTTGATTGCTGTAGATGCATACGTAACTGGCCGCTAATAAGAATAAAAATAACCAATTCAAAAATTGAAAGCGACTGAGATGAACTCAGCCGCTTTTTTACATATACCTTAAAAAGATGGATTAGTGCCATAAGAAGTCCATGTATAGGTGGTTTTGTGCTGCCCATGTAGCTTCTGAGTGGTCACCACCTGCTTCTAAGTGCATATAAGTTTCACCACCATGATCTAAGAAGGCTTGCTCAAGATAACCAGCTTGCTCTAAGCGATCTTGATTCACTTCTTGGTCACCAAAGGACAAGTATAATCGGGTATCTTGGTCGATAGATTGGCGTGCCAATTCAGCCACTAATTCATCAAAACAAAAACCAAAAGCTGGTGATAATGCGGCAGCTTTAGAAAAAGTTTGGTTATAAACAACTGCAGCATAATAAGCCATCAAGCCACCCATAGAAGAACCAGCAATTGCTGTGCCCTCACGCCCCGCAATGGTTGGATAGTTATCATCAATAAATGGTTTTAGGTCATTAACTAGCCAATCCATAAAATGATCGCCATAACCATCAATTTGACCAAAATGCGCTGTATCTACTGAATAGGGACAATATTCACGGAGACGCTCACCGTCTTCATGGCTGCACTCAATCCCTACAACAATCATCTCTTTATTGTAGGTACCCAGAAAATCCAATAAATCCCAAGACCTTCCATAAGTCGCCATCTCGTCAAAGAATAAGTTATGCCCATCAAACATGTAAAGAACAGGATAGCGTCGTTTACTTTCTGACAAACGATCTGGTAAATACAAGTGGATTTGTTTATCCACATCCTTAAATGGAAAATAAAAAGCAAATTGTTCAAACATAGCCGCACATCTCCTTATTGATATTTGCTTTAATACACCGTGTAGGAATAGATGAATAACTTCACTAAAATTCACTAAATGATATTTCTCCGCATCTGGGAAAATATAAGGCGCAATCGTTATAAAATAATCACTAGCAATTGAGTTAGGATCGACTTCTTCGGTAAATTGTCTACTAAATGATTGGAATTGACATAAAGTTTTCGTGTGCAACTGCTGTAATTCTTTGCCTGGTTGTCGGATTTTTTTCTGATAATGAAGCCATTCCTTTTAAATATTCCATTTCATTATAAGGCAAAAACACTTAAACAGGTATTGTTAATTACTTTTATTAGCTTTATACTAAACGAAACTTATCAATTGATAAGTTTATGATTTTTAAAAAGCGAACGATATGAAAAAATTCATATCCGTATCGAAGCATTTCACCCGAAAGCTCGTCTACAACTTGTGGCATCAGCTACTATTTGTCAAAGTATTGAAACGGTTATTCGAGAAGACTGCTACAATCGTTTCCCTAAGCGCCAGTACACTAGCAAATTAAAAAGAGCACAATTAATTCAACAAACTCACCAAACTATCAGGATATTATGTGAAAGAAGGTCATATGATGAATTCAACAATAAAGGTTGGTTACGCCTGCTTGAACCTAGACTTAGATCGAGGGTTTAAAACCTGTCGTTTTGCTAATTTAACTAATGAAAAATGGATTGAGTTAATTAGCTGGAATTTAGAAACACTTAAGCAAATGTTGATTTACACTGCAGACCACAACATTCAAATGTTAAGGTTATCAAGTGATTTAATTCCTTTTGCAACTAAGGCTAAAGATGATGTTAATTTAGACTGGCAGGCATATTTTCAAGATGAATTCGATGCACTAAAGAAGCTCATAAAGAATTTAGACATCCGCATATCCTTTCACCCTGGTCAGTATACCGTGCTAAATTCACCAAAGGAGGATGTAGTAGAACGCGCAATTGCTGATTTGGATTATCATGCCGATTTGTTGGCGTTATTGGGCGGTGATCAAAG
>NZ_JBOEQF010000042.1:0-14706 GCF_050689315.1 Aerococcus sp. L_32 | reverse complement strand
TAGAATCGGCAAATCTATATCTGCCAAATCTTCAAGTTGAAGGCCGATTCTAGGGATTCGATGTACAATGTTCCCATCTTTATCAAAGAAACACCCGAACACTTCCCCTACAGCGTGGTTACTCTTAATCTTAGATGAACTTTTTAAATCAAGTCCCCTACGCCTTGCCATAATTTTAGCATTACCAACACTAAAAAGCAAAATGTTAGCCTCTTTTAACCGCTTTAAAGTTGATTGAATCACGGGATCATTCATTAAAGCCATATTTGCCACCTCAGATAAATTCTCAGGAGCATATAAGGAAATATTATGTCCGTGTAACTTTTGCGCTAGAATATCGCTAATTGTGTTGGCTTGGGTTGCTGAAGCATCTCCGATCCCACCCCTGGCTGCGACCACAGTAAAGTGTCTATCAGCAGAAGGTGCTAATTGAACATGTCCACTCACCTCTAGCATAGTTGAACCACCAGTAACAGCAATCGTATGATTCCCCATTGGTAAATTCTTGTCTAAGTATTTTGAAACTTGTAGACCCATTTCAAACAAAATATGTTGATCCTGGTCGATATCCCCTGAAACAATTCGAGCATCTGCTATGTTGAGCACATCAGCCAAATGTTTTTCTTGTAGATGAATTTTATTTGTATCCCGCCACAAGTCTTGACCTGTAGCAATTGCTCGTTCCCCTTTTTGCGTAATCATCATACCCGTGGGAGAAGAATCAATGAGACCTTGCTGTTTCAAAACATCTGTAATTGTACGTAGTGGTCGTTCGGTAATTGCTAACTTTTCAGCTAGTCCCTTCCGACCAATCGGACCATCTTTGAAAATCCGCTGTAATACGGTGATTCTCTCAAAATAGGTCTTCTGAACTTCCGGCACTACTTCAGTAATACTTTTAAATAATTCGTCCATAGTCCCCACTTTCCTAGTACAAAAACGTTGAGTGCAAAAAAACTTGGACTTTTTTTGTCCAGGATGTCTTTTTTTGACCACCTCACGGTAAAAAAATTTGATCCTTTCGAATCTCACCTCTTTACAAGAGTAATCATACCAATAAATTTATCCGCTTGCAAGCTTTTAGGGCCACTTTTCTCTTATACCGCCATGACAGGTATTATGCCTTACAAAAATTGTATATTTAAGGGTATACTCCACGGGCTATATCGTACGTCTTAAAAAAAGAAGCAGGCTTTAACCCACTTCTACAGATTTAAAATGTATTCATTATTTTTCTAATTCATCATTTTTAGTCATGATTTGATCTAATAAACCATATTCTAACGCTTCTTCAGCTGTTAACCAGTTGTCTCGGTCTGTATCGCGTTCAATCACTTCTACAGGTTGCCCAGTCATTTCAGAGTATAGACGGTTCATTTTTTCTTTTGTTTTCAAGATGTGGCGAGCCGCGATTTCAATTTCAGTAGCTTGTCCTTGAGCGCCACCTAATGGTTGGTGAATTAAGATCTCAGCATTTGGTAAGGCAAAACGTTTACCTTTAGTACCTGCAGCTGCAATAAATGAGCCCATTGATGCTGCCATACCCATTACAATTGTTTGTACATCTGCATGTACGAATTGCATTGTATCGTAGATGGCCATACCAGAAGTGATAGAGCCACCTGGTGAATTGATGTATAGGTAGATATCCTTGTCTGGGTCTTGAGCATCTAAGAATAACAATTGGGCGATAATTGAGTTAGCTAAATCATCATTAAATTCCCCGCTCAACATAATAATACGGTCTTTTAATAAACGAGAGTAGATATCATAAGCACGTTCACCGCGAGAAGATTGTTCAATAACTGTTGGTACTAAGTTCATTTAAATGTCCTCCTTTTAAACTTGTATATGGCTATTATACCTTTATGGTCAAAATTGGTCAACAAATATAACCCTTTTGATTTGCTCTATCATTTTAGCATACAAGGTTCATTCTGCCCAATATCTGGCCTTCATTAGCTTTAAAAATGAGACATTTCCCTTTGTTAATACCTAAGACATTATCACTTGTTAATAACAATTGACACTACCAGATTCCCATAAACGCTTGAATTTGACTAAAAACTAGGCTATAATAATTCTGTTATTGTTTTTTTGGCAAAATATACAAAATTTTGCGCCCGTAGTGTAATGGATATCACATAAGATTCCGGTTCTTATGATGGGGGTTCGATTCCCTCCGGGCGTATTTTAGCATTTCAAGAGGTCTTAAAACATGCTATAAGCATTGATATAATAAGGTTTTGTAAGTTATTGAAAACTATTTATTCAAAAGCTCTCATGAGTGAACATGAGGGATAACATGAAAGGTTTTAGCAACTCAACAATAAGAGAGTGCTGCCCATTTTCAAGATAGTAAATTTCGCTATTGGCTGTGTATGCTAATGGCTTTTTTATTTGAAAATATCCTCTATCACGTTATCTACCTTTTGCCCTCCAGTATTATAGATATGAAGCACGTCATCTATTACAAATATAATAAACGTTTCCTGTCCAAGCCCTTTAACTATAAACAAAGTGTATATTTCAGTTGGATGGTCGGCGAATCGAATATAATCAAAATTTAGTGAATATCCTTTTGACCTTAACCAACTATCAATGCTAAACCCTCGCTCGACATTCATTTTGGATACTAATTCCATATTACCACCTACCCTATACGTTCATTTTCTTGACCTATTCTGAATCTATCTACTATTAAATACTACATTTATATAGCCAAAACAATAGGCATTATTCCAACATCGCCATTAGCTCATCTTCAACGGCATTCAATACACTAATCTTTGTTTCTTTGGTGCTTTCCCAATCATCACTAGTCAATATAGCGTTAATATCAGTTTCGGTTAAATCTAGGCTAGCAACTTCATTATCTGATTGCTGCTGTCTTTTGGCTTGTTTGTGCTGGTCAATGTAGTAATTGATTTCTTGTATTTCATTATAAACCATAACTTCATAATCGCTCAAATACTCGTGTTTTAAGAGGCTTTTAAGGGTTGGGTAGTCAAGTGTAGGCAACAACTCTAGAAATAGCTTATAACGCAATTTAAGGGCGTTTATTTGCCTGTCTAATGATTCTTGATCTAATACCAACCGAATAACAAACCGCTCAATATCCATAGCTTGCGTGTAATCATCTATTGAAAAACCATATTGCGAGGTGCCAGTAAATGACTGCTTTGTATACGCATATAATTGCGATTTAAGGCGTTCTGCTTCTAGTCGTTTAATCTTATATGGCAAGGCTACATGTCGCCTAATATGGTACTTAATTTCTTTGTCAGTTGCGCTCTCCATGACTAACCCCCTCTAAAATTTGGAATACTGGTCTTTAGTTTCTTCAAAGTAGTGTTCATACATCAGTAAGCAAACTTGTGTCATCAGTCTATTAAATTCGTGTCTAGTGATTCCCACCATGTCGCAATAATCATCGTATTTCATGAGTTTATTCGTGTATGCACTCCCTACATGTCTTTTAGTTCCGTAGGCTTCAACTATTTCAGCATGCTCATAAAAGAAACTATGTATAAATTGGAGCAATGGCTTAGGTGCATTTTTTAAAGCGTTCATAATTTTTCTGTAATCACTGATTTCAAACTTGCTTAGCTCATCTTTGTGCATGGCATATATCTTCCATCTTTTTAGTACAAACTTAGGTCTACTATAAAATGACACCGTTCAACCTCCTTCTTGATAATAAGTACATCGCAACTGGATAGGTTAGCATTATTAGTTATTTTTCTTCTTACGGTAGGTAATCATCTTCTCTTTAAAATAGCCTTTGTGGTTAGCACGCCATTCTCTTTGAGATAACTTCCGCCCTTTTTTCTTACATGGATCACTACAATATTTAGCGTTATTGGTGGGTGCTTCAAAGTCATTACCGCAAATAGAGCATTGTTTTATCATTTTTAGTTCACTTCCTTTATTTTTGAATGATTTAACACGCGAAAATATGAGCAGTACGGCATGAAGTCCTTAATTTGGGGTGGGGGTGGGATTCCCAAGCCCCGTGTTTTTAAACGCCTTAGAACGCAAGCATTTACCTTATATGACTATATTTGATTGCGTGAATAGAATTGTTATAAAGTTTTTTAAATTTATTTTTTTAAAGATTATATCCTCTGTTTGTAACTATCTAAACTCGATTAGCTGGACACAACATCGCCACAATATTTTTTAA
The DNA here is from genome assembly GCF_050689315.1 of Aerococcus sp. L_32. NCBI lineage: Bacteria > Bacillati > Bacillota > Bacilli > Lactobacillales > Aerococcaceae > Aerococcus > Aerococcus sp. L_32. The sequence goes on along the minus strand of NZ_JBOEQF010000042.1, from coordinate 10,520 downwards.
TCATCATTAGATTCTTGGTTGCTGTCTAGCTATGTTTATACTGCTGGGGTCACTCAACTGGATAGGTCAATTGGATAATATAAAAGATTATTTAAATAAATAAATAAAATAATAAATAAATAAACAGTTATCTTCTTAACTTTGTATAAATGAGGCGCTGTGAGGCGCTGTGTGGTGCATGGTAGACCTAGGTTGTGGGTAGTTGGGTTGCTGGTGCATGGTAGGGTGTCGGTGTATAAGTAAGGGGTGGGGTAAAAATTAAAGCTACCTCGCTTTATACCAGTACCCCCCCCTATATCTCATACATCGGTGTACATCATATAAAGACACAAGCGATATGATTCGCCTGTGCCTAGTGAATTACCCTAATAAACCTTTCAGCATATCCTTCAATGCGTTGTCTTTCTCTTGTTCATCTTCCGTCTTGAGATTGTTGGCGTGGCGGACTGTTCTATCGATATGTTCATCAGCTTCAGCCTTAGCCTTGGCGATTTCTTGCTCGGCTTTTTCCTCGTTCTTCTTGGTTATATATTCTCCAAACTTTTGCATACGCTTTTCTGATTCAAGTCGTTCGGCTTCAAGTTCTTCCTGTCTAATTGCGGACTGTTTAGCGTAGTAATCTTCACGGGCTTGAGCTTTGATTTCAGCTACCTTCTGCACGTTTTCCATGTCAATACCACCGTTATCAGTAAAGTTCTGTTTACCATTTTCTTGGTTGTACATTCTTTGTTCCGCTGGGGTCATTGATACATACTTCTCATATTCGGCTAGTGCTTTGGCTCTCGCTGGATCTGTTACATAAATTGGTTTTTCATTAGTCATAAGTCGGTATCCTTTCTATTTAACAATTTCTTTGTATACTGGGCTGGCTTGAATATAGGTATTAAAGTAGGTCAGCTTGAAGCCATCTTTGTTAGCTGGTAAGCCAAGTGATTTCAGATTATCGTTTAACTCTCGAGTATAGGTAGCTTGTTCATTGGCAATTTCTTCAATCTTACTTAATAACTTGCTGACTTCCGCCTCTGCCTTTTCTTTGTTGACTGTCGCCTCCGCCAATGCTTCACCACCAATACGTTTATATTCATCAGCACTCAATAAAGATTCATCTTCTAAACTATCCAATTTCTGTGCAAAAAAGTCTTTGCCATCCTGTGCCAATTGCAATGCTTTTCGGGCTTCACTATAAGCGGTTGGGTCATCGCCTAACTTGGCTTTATCCAATTCATCAGTGGCTTTTTCAATGTCTTTAATTGCTTTATCTAAACCAACTTGCAACTTATCTTTTTTGGCTTGAAACTTTTCTTCTGATTTGGCAATTGCATTCTTCAACTCTTGTAGTTTTGTATCTGTAATTTTCATTTATATAAATCCCCTTCATTAAAACATTAGTAATAGCAACAATATAGCTTGCGTGGTGGTAATCTCGCCTGCTTCAAAGTCATTCATCGCCCCTTTAATTTAAGGACGTAACAGAACGCTCGTAATTGAATTGGAGTGTCGTTTGTACTGGTATATTGGCTGGTGTCAGCTTGTATTTCTCTTTGTAAGCCAGTGCCGTTTCAATATCAGCATTTCTAACCTTTTCAGCTCGTTTCAGCATCGTGTTGCCTTGTTCTTCCAGTGAACGAATACCGTCATTCTTTTCTGCTTCACTCATTGGAATATAATAGCCATAATTTTGGTTATCTCGTGATGAGCCAATTGGAATATCGTATTTCATTGTGAGGTCATTCAAAATTTGGTAAACATCTCGCTCGCTTAGTCCACTCAATTTGACTAATTCAACTCTAGTAACCATCGTGTCGGATCCATTAGGAATAAAAGCTAGTATCTGCTGGTGTCTGTGTGGTAATTCTTTTAGCTGTTCCATGTTTTATGCCTCCGTTTTTTTCTGAATTCTTAAATCAATTATCAGAATTTAATAACATAATGCCGTCTAGCACTTCCTCTAAACTCGCTTGATTCATCAAGTATTGATTAGCAATTTGGTATGCCTTATCGCACTTTTCTTTTAACTCCCAATAATCCCAATATAAATTATCTCGGTCGTACTCTGAATCTTCGTACTCTAGATTCAATTCATCATATTTTACATTCAACATACGGACGTCATAATCTAAGCCGTCAATTTCATTTTTTAGATTTTCGATTTCCTTCTCTAATTTTTCTTTCTCGACTTTTAAAGTGATGGTTTCGCTGTGTCGTTGAGTATAGTTATCAAATAATCTGTCATATTCCAGTTGTAATTCTTCAATAGTCATTGTGATTTTCTCCTCTTGTGATTTTTTTAATGGTCGATTTTTAGCTGTTTTTAAGTAGTTTTTCCGGCGAAATTTAGGGGGTTAAAAATGGGTGTTTTTTCGCCGGTAAACTTTTACGCTATCCCTTGTGGCAGTAATGGTTAGGCGACGGAGTTTATTCGATAATTTAATGATATATATTTATAATAAAACGGGTGAATAAACTCCGTTAATAAATTTTCTTTACAATCTTGTACATTTCACAAACTTCTTCATAAGCAAATTTATGTTCTTTTGCAATATAATCTAGGCTAATCAGTTGGTAATTTTTTTTGACAATATTCCCTTTCCCATTTTTCATAGAATCATAAACAATCATTCTGTTGTAAACCTCCTTAACTTTTTTAGAAGTAGTCTTAAATTTGGATGCGACTTGCTTCATGATTGCTTTTTCGTCCTCGGTTGAAACCTTTTTATTTGATTCTTGCAATCTCTTAATCAATTCAGCCAATAATAGTTGGGTGGCTGACTTACGTCCTTTGTTGTGTTGGAAACCTTCGATTTCTGTCACTGTACGCAATTGATTTCTCAACTCATACATTTGCGCCCGTTTTTTAATTCGCCTTAACTCGTGAATCGTCTGCTCGTAAGTACAGAATTTAACCAATTCAAAAGTTGCTTTACCGTGGTGCTTGTTCATCGCCTGTAACAAATAATCGGCTGGATCTACATCCTCATCAATCTTGTCCGTTTCAAAAAATTCCCTTTGGAGTTTGACGAATAACGGTTCGGATAGAATCTGCGCAACATTTTCAGCCTTCTTTTTTTCACTTTCCATAATGCCCTTATGAATCGCCCTAAAATTACTGTCAATTTCACTGCTGGCATCATTATCTTTTATGTATTCACTGGCGAAATAATTATTAGAATCGACTTCAAGGTATCTAGTAACTTGAGTAATGAAAGCCTTTGGGAAATAGCTGTAATAGTCGTTCATTGCCGTGGTGGCTTCTTTTCTCAAATATCTATAATCAATCTCGAATAGTGATTCACGCATCCGTTCAAGTTCAAGAACCGCATTTTCATCGTATGGCAATTGAGGTCTTGCATTTTTCTTTTGTTCTTCCATGAGTGCAATTTTGATAAATTCTTTATCAGCTTCACTCTGCTGGTACACTCGACTTCTGAACCCTGTTAGCCGTTCAAACAAACTAGGTGTGTAGGTGTGCAATCGGTCATAGAAACGGTCTTTCAAGTATTTTTGAATGCCTTCTGATTGCTGTATAAGCGATTTATATCGGTATTCTAGGTTAAAAGCCTTATAACGATTCGCACGTTCAGGATCTCCACCGTCTTTTTCATCTTTTTCTATATCTTTTTTTACAAACATAGGAATAACAATTTTTTCATAAGGGTTACGAAACCTGTTTACCGCCTGTTTAATGGTGGCTAGGTCAAACAACTTGGATAAACTGTAATGGGGGCTAATCATGCAAACATAATGACTATTCTCGTTCAATATGTTGATTCCATCGGCTATTGCGACGGTTGCTAGAATCACGTCCACGCCATTTGGAAACCTCTCATTCTTGACAAGGTATTTATATGTGCTTTCGTTCTCTGCCTGTCGTGTCGTTTCGCTGGTAATCGTACCAACTTTAATTCTTTGTTTAGTTAGTACTGATTCAATGTTTTTAATAGCATTCTTGTTATTCACAAAAGCCAATACCTTGTTGCCTTTTTTCACTTCATTGAAAATCAAAGCAGTTGTTTCACTTTCAAATGATTTGGCATCTTGATAAATTGCAAAATCTATTTTTGAATAGGGTTTGATAGCATTCTGCTGGATCACGTTATAAATAACATCAAACTCTGAATAATCTAATATCTCGGGTGTTCCACTTAACCCAATCATCTTGACGTTATCTTGCTTAGCAACATCTAATACCTCGTTAATTGCCTTAGAACGATAAGAATAGTCGCTTAAAAATTTGTGTACCTCGTCCGCTACTAGAATGACTTCTTTCCCATCAGCGTGTAAATTTTGAATAACCTTTTTCGTTTTATCGTACGAACCGACAAATAACTTCATTTTAGTTTTTGTTAAATTTTGTTGAATAACGTTTTGGATATTTAACCTGCCAATAAAAGCCCTGCCCAGATTGTGATTAGAAGCCGTTTGTTCAGCCAATACCTTACTCGGCATAGCTATATAGGCAACTGCATTATCGTGGGTGTCTAGGTATCGTTTAAGTGCGTTGACGGTTGCAGTTGTTTTACCCGAACCGGTAGGGCTGTTTAGAAGAACGTTTTTGTGTCCGTCTTGGATAATATCCATTAGTTGCTCTTGCTTGAGTTGTCTGTCTACATGAATGTCTTTTAAAGCCGTTTTAAGCTCGTTCTCGTCAATTGGTGGGTTATTATACTTAAATTCCTTTGACGACTTATAACTAACTTTTTTTGCATGATATACAAGCGAGGCAATCGTACTTGCGTTGGGCTTGGTTTCGTCTGCTTTATCATAAATTTTTTGATAGAATTCCAATTCGTGATTGTCGGCATCGAACGCTTGCATGGCTCTGACGGCGCTTGTTTCGTCTAACAAACCCATTTTGCTTGAATGGGCGATTCCTAGCGTTGTACTGATCCACGAACCATAATCTAACTGACTTCCGTTCCTTCCATAAAATTCAGCCATAGCGATATACTCTTTGCTTGTGATTGGTGCTTGCTGGTATCTGCTTTGGTTAGCTAGCATTTGTTCAAATACTTTTAAATCTTCAAATGACTTAAATTCATCCTTGTATGGTTCAACATCAATCACGTTCATAGGGTTGTAGTAAATATCCTTGTTTCTCGAACCAAAAATAAACTGCTTCGATAAAGTTGGTTCGATGTCTGCTCCATCCATTAAAGCTATACGAGGGAATTTAGATTTCAGTTCTTCAATCAGTCTAGTTTCAATATATTCAGCTAACTGATTGCTAACGGGTTTTGATAACTCAAATATCAACCTATAAGCGTTTTGTGGTCTTAGACTATGTTCTGATATGGTTCGGTGGGAGAATGTAAAATAACCCCCACTAGCATTGCTATTTTCAAATACTTCGTGGGGTGGGTATTCTGAAAAGTCGTCATCAATATCCACCACAATTAAGGAAGTAGAAACTCGCTTATTGCCTTTCGCCTTGATATTTTCAATGTAAGCAAGTGCTTCGGCATTATCTTCTCTTTGTAACTCTCGGATATCTCGTTTTTGCTCGCCTGTTAGATTAAAAGAATAGTTTCCAACTTGAAAAGAAAAGCCATTTGTAGCAAGTTCTAACAACTCATATACAGTCATTTCACGAGAAAACTGTTGCTTCATACGCTGGTATAAAGCGTTGAATGTCTTGGTATCAGACTTTGAGGGCTTAGTACTTAACTGAATATCTACAAACTTCACAAAATGCTTTTGTTGACTTGTTACGATGTTTGTATTGGTAATTGTGTTCATCGTATCTACTGTCATTACCAGCCCTCCCTTCCGATGAATAATGCTGTTAGCTGTCGAACAAACCCCATTGTGCACATTTTAGGAGGCTATAAGCCCCAACTAGACCGCACGCAATTGCTAGCTTCAAATCTACAAATAATATGAGCACCACTGATAAACTGTGTATGTAGCACCATTGCCATTGTTTGAAATTTATGAATTGCTGTTTTGTCATATATTTTTGCATTTTTTACGCCTCCTCAACATCTACATCAATGCTGGTGAGTTCTTCAATTTGAATAAGTTTATATAAGACGTGATTATTCAAATACACTAGGTGGTCAACTGATCTAGTTACTTCAAAAGCAAGTGCATTCAAATTATCGTGCGTTCTGTCCTGTTCAAATTCGACAACTAAGCGCTCTAACTCGCTTAAATAATCACTTAATATTTGGGTTTCTTGAATTCCTTCGTACGTTGTCATTTGTAACTCGTCTTTATAATTTAATTTATTCATGGTAAATTCTCCTTTTATATACAATTATTGTTTTTAGTTTCTATTTGTTGTATAATAAAGGCATAAAAAGCTAATGAGTGTGGTAATTCAAAAGCTGTCCGACTTGGTGGAGTGTGCGCTCTGCTAAGTCTTTTTTTATGCCCTCTTTTTCATCAGTTATTCTTCGTTCAATTGCTCCCATAGCCAATCTTGCTTATTGTATAGATCCATGTATTTAGCTTCATCAGTGATAATTCCAGTAATGGTGCCTATACCTTCATCATCTTTTGAAATACCGTACTTCTCCATATTCTCTATCGTTGGCTGTACTGTTAGTTTGTCCATTTCAGCAATAACACCTTGCCATGCAAAATCTAAAATCTCTTTATTGTTCATTATTTTTCCTACTTTCTATTTCATTTCCTTTGGTGCGGGAACACTCTCATTTTTTCTACTTTTTTCATTTCCTTTATTGAATGTGGGTAGCACTCGTTTTTTAATTTATTTTGTGTTGAGAAATGAAGTTTTGTAATTCTGATCTTTTAATTATTTTCTTTCCGTCAATCGCATAAGTCGGTAAACCTAACTCTATCCACTTGCTCAAAGTGTTACGGCTAATTGATACGAATTTAGCAGCTTGACCAAAACTTAAATACTCATTATTAACATTGGCATCACGTTGGGCTTGTTCAAACCCTTGTTGGTAGCCTTTTAATGTCGCCTCTCTAAAAAAGTTCTCGAACGCCTCTTTAAACAAATTAGATAAATCATCAAACGTGTTTGCATTCTCCATTAGCGATTCTCCTTTCAATGCGGTAATTCCTAAACTTCTACTACATAAGGTTTTAACCCTAATAGCTCATCAATAGAACAATCTAGGTATTCTGCTAATGTGATTAGTGTTCTTCCTGATGGTATTGTTCTTTGATAGTAGAATTTTGTTAAACTATCTTTAGATAAACCAGTATCTTTATGAACATCAGCCACTTTCTTATGTTTTGTGGCTAATACAATTGAAAAGTTGTTTTTCATATCTTTTCCCTCCTTCGTAAATATTCGTAAATTATTTTACACTCTTATTTAAACACGTAAAAATACGTAAGTCAAGAGTAATTACGTAACAATACGTAAATAATTCTTTTAGAACGTAATGAAAAATGTTATTATCATTATGAGGAGGTGTGCTCTTGTGGATATTGATAAAATTAAAGTAGGAATTGAAATTAAAAGAATCAGAAAAGAAAATGGTTATTCCTTAAAAGAATTTGGTATTCAAATTGGGGAAATTCTAAACACTGACAGAGTAAAAGAGGGTATTATATCGAGGTGGGAAAATGGTATTTCCTTACCTAACAATGAACGGTTAAAAGCAATTGCTGACATCGGAGGCAAGTCCGTAGAATCTATATTGTACGGAGGCGTAGACGTTAAAAAAATTTATGATGAATGCTTGTTAAGTCTGAAAAAAATAGCTGGCAGAAAAGATACTAAAAATAGCGATTTGGAAGTTGACCCACTCATCGTTGATGAGGTTAATTGGTTGATAGTGAATGATAAACTAATTGAAGCCAGTGAATTACTTTCGGAAATTGAGGAAGATTTTTTACCTTTGTTGAGAGGTCGAATCGAAAAATACGGGGCAACCAATTTGCGAAAAGAGTTCTATGCAAGAGATAGAATTATGGCAATAGCTCAAGCCTTTACCGACAAAATAGGTTTAAATTACTTCGATGAAACATTTAACAAGGAAAACGAGTTCCCCACTATAAAAGAAGATTTAATTTATTTTTCAGAAAACATTCCATATTTAAAGGGTAAAAAATATGTATATGTAAATACCGATGAAAATTACCAACTTCTTGTTAAGGATCAAGTGGAGCAAAGTTTAAAAGCTAGTTATATTATTCAGAGTGAAAAAGAATTACAGGCGTTCGAAGATACAAAATCAACATTTGCGGATATTATAAAAAGTTATGAAGAAATAGAACAATTACAATATAGCGATTCTATCAATCAAGTGTATGATGCAAATTTAGATTACCAAAACGGCAAATCAGACATTAGGATATATGACGGGGCAAGCTATATTGATTATTTGGAATTTGCCAATCGATATTTTAGTGAGCTATTAGATGACGGCGACATAATAAATGAAATTGGTAACAGGAAACAATTTTCAAGTGATTTAAATTCTCAAATGGCGGTAGACCTATTTAAAAGTGGTATTGAAAAAAATATTTCTGACAATAATAGATTGATGGAACAAATACAAAATAATTTAAATAGATAAAACATCTTTTCCTTTCTTGAATGTGGGTAGCACTCTAGGAAGGTGGATAACATGGCAAGTTACAAACAGTATTCAACATCTAAGGGCGTTTTTTGGCATATAAGAGGTTATTTAGGTGTCGATTCCCTAACTGGTAAGCAAATTTATGCTAACAAGCGTGGTTTTAAAACTAAGAAAGAGGCACAACATTATTACAATAATGCCAAGGTGGAATTTCAAAATGAGGGTATAAAAAAAGAACCCCAAAGAATGACCTTTGAGGCTCTCTATCAAGAGTGGCTTTTAATTTACGAGAAGGATGTCGAACAAAGTACCCTAGTTAAAACGAAACAAGTATTCAGAACGCATATTCTCCCTCGCTTTGGTAAATATTATATCGATAAAATACAAGTTAGCCAAGTTCAAGCTGCTGTTCATGAATGGCGTGAGATTCTACAAGAATATAGGAAAGTATTCAATAAGTTTAATCGTGTATTGAAATACGCTTATAAACTAAAATACATCAAGGAAAACCCTTGCGATTTTGTTATTTTGCCTAGCAAGCCCTTAGTTAAACAAGAAAAGGAAACGCTAGATTTCTACACAAAGGAACAACTGGAAACGTTCATGACTTGCCTAGCTAAAATGAATACACGCAAATGGGAGGCGTTCTTCCGTATATTAGCCTTTACTGGTCTTAGACGTGGCGAGGCGCTCGCTTTAACATGGGATGATATCGACACTAACCAAGGTCTGTTGACCGTCAATAAAGCCGTTAAACGTGGCGAGAATGGTCAGTATGTAGGATCTACCAAGAACGAATCTAGTGTACGAACAATTACCATCGACGATAATACCATTAAGATACTCAAAGCATGGAAAGCTGAACAGGCAAAAACTCTAATCGGTTTTGGCTTCAATGCTATTCAGCCCAATCAATACATATTCAGTAAGTGGAAGGATAATACCCCATTAAATACTATGGCACCTCGAAATGCACTGGTTAAAATATGTAAGAGGTTTGATTTACCTATGATGAATATACATGGTTTCCGTCATACAAATTGTTCACTACTTTTTGAAGCTGGTGTACCGATGAAAGACGTTATGGATCGATTGGGTCATTCTGATATTCAGACGACTATGAATGTTTATACTCACGTAACAAAATCTAGTCGGGATAATTCGGCTCAAATGTTTGCAAAATATGTTGATTTTTAATAAAACATGAGTAATAGCATGAGAGATACTCAATATCAGAAATAATAGCATCTATAAACCTTGATATAAGAATGTTCCATTAGGTAAGGGGTTCGATTCCCTCCGGGCGTATTTAAATGAAAAATTATTAAGTTGTTGCTATTTATGAGTAACAGCTTTTTTTACTTATACTATAAAGTTTTGTAATTTCCCTTTTTTAAGTGTTTATGTTAATGCAGCTTAACATTGCATATAAAATCCTTTGAAAATTCATAAAAATGTTTTATATTTAGAAAACGAAGATTACTTCGTGAGTTAAGAGGAGGGATGAACCATGTCAGTTATAACAACTGTATTAACTTTTTTAGTCGCTTTAGAATTTTTTTATATCATGTATATACAAACTATTACTACTACATCAGTCCAAACAAGTAGAATATTCAATATGGGAAGAGATGAGTTGAAAGGAAAATCACTGAATACCTTATTAAAAAATATGGGCATATATAATGGTCTTATTGGTCTAGGGCTATTATATGCATTATTTTTCAGTAGCGCTCCTATTGAAATTGTTCGTATGATATTTGTCTACATTATTTTAGTGGCCACATATGGTAGCTTCACTAGTAGTAAAAAAATTATATTGACACAAGGTGGACTATCTATTTTAGCCTTATTATCAACCTTTCTATAATAGAATGCACAGAGTCATACACGGTAGATAATTATTTGAACCTTAGTTTAACTCTCTATTTTTTTTGCGTCATTTGTGAACAAATATTTAGGTAGTTATTTTATTATCGATCATATAAAAAATAATAAACAAAAAAATCGGGAGGG
>NZ_JBOEQF010000041.1:0-14726 GCF_050689315.1 Aerococcus sp. L_32 | reverse complement strand
AAAGACCTTGATGGGAAAAAGTACATCGATTTCATTTCTGGCATCGCCTGTAACGTATTAGGGCACGCCGACCAAGGATTCGTCGATTTTATTACCAAGCAAGCGGGCAATCTGATCCATGTGTCCAACCTTTTCTGGAATGAAAATGGGGTAAAATTAGCCGAAAAATTAAGCCAAGTTTCAAATCTGGACAAGACTTTCTTCGCCAATTCGGGGACTGAAGCCAATGAAGCAGCTATTAAACTGGCCTGTAAATGGGGGACTGAGAGCAAGGGGCCGGATGCCTTTGAAATTATTTCCATGACCCAATCTTTCCACGGTCGGACCTTGGCCAGCTTGACAGCAACCGGCCAAGAAGACATGCACACCGCCTTTAAACCCTTACCAGTCGGTTTTAAATATGTGGATTTTAACGATGTTGACGCTTTAAAAAAGGCAGTTAACAAGAATACGTGTGCCATTTTGCTTGAGGTCATCCAAGGAGAGGGTGGGGTCAATGCCATTACGCCTGAATTCGTATCTGCCATCAACACACTGCAAAAACAAGAGGATGTCCTAGTGATTGTAGACGAGATTCAAACAGGAATTGGTCGTACTGGAACTATGTTCTCCTTCCAACAAACGACTTTAAATCCAGATATCATCACCCTAGCTAAAGGGTTAGGTGGGGGCTTACCAATTGGGGCTGTAGTGGCAAAGGACCAGGTGGCCGACCACTTTAAACCAGGTGACCACGGCACTACCTTTGGTGGTAATCCATTAGCTACAGCAGCGGGCAACTATATCTTGTCAGCCATTGAAGACCAACAACTTTTGAAAAATGTGAAAGTTATATCTGCTTATATCAAGGATCAAGTGCAATCCTGGCAGTCACCTATAATTGAAGAAGTTCGTGGTCAAGGGTTTTTGATTGGGTTGAAAGTCACTAAGCCAGTTGCCCAAGTGGTTGCGACGGCGGCAGACCAAGGTTTGCTAGTGACTTCAGCTAAGGATAACGTCATCCGTTTACTACCCCCATTAAATGTCACAAAAGATGTGGTAGATCAAGCTTTAGCTAAGTTGAAAACGGCTCTTGAGCGCGAATAAGGCTAGTAGATACCTATAAGAATGTCCTTCTAAATGATATTTAATAGGTTGACTTATCCTCAAAATCCTGGTAAATTTCTTTTATAACATAACAATTTCAAAGAAAGGTCAGGTATCAAGTCCAATGAAGTTATAATCCTACTTTATTTAAAATAGTGAGCGAGAAAAAACACTGACGTTAGTGTTTGTTTAACCTGGGCTATTTTGGTAGGATGAAAAAACTTTGGACGGATACTAGGACCTTTCTTTTTTGTGTGCATTTTTAACATTGGAGAAAGTTTATCGGAATATGCAAGCGGGCGTATATCTAGGGTATACAATAGACCTAGATTTGGTTGGCATCGTCATTCTTCAAGTATTCATGTTCAATATTTGTCCTACTACAGAACGATCTAGTAGGGCATTTTTTGTGCCCAAAATAATAAAGGAGGTACATATATGTTACAAATTAAACACTTAACTATGACGCAAGCTAGCACTGTATTCACCATGATTGATGATTTATCATTTGTGGTAAACACTGGGGATAAGGTTGCAATTATTGGCGAAGAGGGCAACGGGAAATCGTCGATTCTAAAATATATTGTCGGGGATGAAAGTATTCAATCTTATCTTGAAATTACCGGGCAAATGACCAATCATTTTACCCAGTTGGCTTATTTACCTCAAGCGATGGCAAATGAGGACCTAGCAAAGTCATTGGAAAATTATTTTTTCAGGGGTCGGGATTACGCAGATGTAGATTATCAATTGCTCTATCAACTGGGTAACCAGCTAGATTTTGATGTGGACCGGATTTATGACCAGCAGTTAGTGGGGGACCTGTCTGGGGGTGAGCGGATCAAGTTACAGTTGATTGACTTGCTGATGAATGAGCCGGATTTGTTGTTAATGGATGAACCGTCTAATGATCTAGATGTCGAAACCAGTCTCTGGCTTGAAAAGTTTATTCAGCAAAGTGACTTGGCTATGATTTATATCTCCCATGACGAGTTGTTGCTTAAACGAACCGCCACCCATATCCTGCATGTAGAAAGATTGACCAACAAGTCGACTGCCCGCTCAACCTTTGTAAAGGCCAGCTATGAAGATTACCTGACCCACCGTGACCAAGAGATGACAAATCAGGAGAATTTAGCCAACAAGCAGCGGGAAGAAGACCAAAACCGGATGGCGAAGTTTAACCGCGTGCACGATTCAGTAGACCACCAATTGAACAATACCAAGGATTCTACTGCAGGGCGACTTCTTGCCAAAAAGATGAAAGCTGTCCAATCTATGGACAAGCGATTTGAACGCGAACGGGCCAAATTTGTGGACCATCCGATTAAAGAAGCGCCCATTCATATTGAATTTTCTAACGTGAACCCTTTAGGTAAGAGCCAAGTGGTCGTGCACTTAGACGACGGTCAAATAACCATTGATGACCGCACTTTAGCCGACAATCTGCAACTGACTGTCAAAGGCCAAGATAAAATCGGCATTATTGGTCCCAATGGTATTGGCAAAACGACTTTCCTTCGTCAACTTTGGCATGATTTAAAAGATGCTGAAGGCCTTCAAGTAGGCTACATGCCCCAACAATACAGCGAGGAAATTCCTGATGACCAAAGCCCTATCGAATTTATGACTACCACTGGGGACAAGGAAGAAAGAACGCAGATCATGACTTACTTGGGTAGTCTCCGCTTTTTACCTGAAGAAATGGACCAACCAATAGCTTACTTATCCGGTGGGCAAAAGGGAAAACTTATCTTAGCTAGTTTGGACCTCAAAGGCTATAATGTCTTACTCTTAGATGAACCGACTAGGAATTTCTCAGCTTCTTCTCAACAAGAAATCCGTACGGTGTTCAATGATTATCCCGGCGCTATCATCACCGTTTCCCACGACCGACAGTTTTTAAAATCAGTGTGTGACTCAGTGTATGAATTAAGTTCTGACGGGTTTAAAATCGTTGACCATGTCAATCAATGGTAAAAAATGAAAATGTAGTGAAAACTTTCATGGTATAATGGAAGGGCAACCGGATGCTGGCTGATATAAAAAAGGCAGGTCCGGTATTTTTTGGAGGAGACTACATGCGTTCATTTATTAAACAAACATTATTATTAAAACCCTCGCCAAATGATCATTTAGAACGGGTAATATTCGCTGGTTTTTGTACCTTGATTGTCAATTTAACCGGTTATTTATTGGTTATGCCTGGGATAAATGCCACATCTAGCTTAGGTTTATTTACTTTCTTACATTTTCAATCTTTTGAAGGTAGTCGGACCATTAAACGGATGGTTTTTGTGGCCATGACCTTAATGGTGGCTTATACAGTCGGCTTAATCATTGGGCAAATCCCTTTAATTGCGCCCATAGCAATCGGCCTGGTAGCCTTTTTTGCCAGACTGATCTACCGAATTTACCGGATCGATAAGCCAGGAGACATCTTCGTTATTCTAGTGATGGCAGCAGCAGCTACACGAGATATACCACTCAATCAAATGCCTGTGCAATTGATTGAATTTGCCTACGGGATTGTGGTTTCCCTAATCATGGCCTTTCTATTAGTGAAATACTTGCATTTACCTAAACAAACCTATACCTTCACCTTCCATTTCAAGGAGGCTATTCGACAAGATCCACGGATGGTGGTTGATTCTTTCTATTATGCAGGCGTCTTATTCTTCGCGTCTTATATGAATATTGTGCTTGATCTGAGTCCTTATTCATGGATTATCGTGTCCTGCTCAGCCATCCTACAAGGAAACACTCTGGAAATTATTTTAAATAGAAGCTTCCAAAGGGTTTTCGGGACCATCGCCGGACTGGCAACAGCTGCTTTAATCATTATTATCCCAATCCCGCATATTTTACGGATCGGTGCAGTAGTTATTTTATACGTATTGGCTGAGTATTTCATCCCGCGCAATTATTCAATGGGGATTTTCTTCGTGACCAATATGGTTTTGATTCAATTAACCTTTCAGAATCCAAATCTTGGCTTTGACTATCTTAGCTACCGATTTGAAGGTATTGTCATTGGGACCTTGATTGGTTCATTGGCCGCTTACTTGCAATACCACCTTTATAAGTTTTATAGCCAGTCTATGATTCAAGATAGGACCTATGATTATAAAGAGAAAATGGCCGAAGGGGTTAATCACCACGATCATCATCTATTTGAATAGACATCTACCCTGAATAGTGTCCTTTTCCGGATAATATTCAGGGTATTTTTGTATCTAAAATTATTGATTTTTGTACTTTATTCAATTTAAATTAGTGGATTATAGGTCATCCTTGGATTATGAGGAAATTTTGACTTAAAATATATATACAGAAATAACTGCAGGTAGGAAGATAGAAGGAAAGAGGTTCACTCTTATGAAATTTTCTAAAAGCGTGCTGTTATTTGCCTCAGTCATCGTCCTATCAGGATGCGGCATGTTCGGACAAGATACTGCGTCTAGAGATGCAGAGATATTTAGCCAGTCAGAAAGTACATCTAGTGGGTCTAGTGATGAAGCGGAAAATGAATCCGAGTCATCAACAGAGGAATCATCTGAAGATACTAGTTCAGAAAAAGCATCATCAGACATCAGTCAGACGCCGGATGATAATAGCGTGTCGGCTATCATTGAAGCCATTCAAGTCGACGTGGCTAGTGACTATGTCGACTATATTCCTACTGATATCCCACTACCAGAAGGGATAACGGTATTCCCAACAGCTTACACAAGTAAAACGGGTCAGAGGATTAAAATGGACTTCTATGGCACTGAAGAACAAGTGCCATACGGGGACGAACGCTTAGCTAACGGGGAATTTGATGATGCCAAAATAGCTTCCATTACGATCGACAACTACGATAGTGATGAAGCAGCAGCCGAACAGATTTCGCAAAATAACTATGCAGAAATCGGCGGTGAAGCAATAGATTTGGGTTATGGCATCACCGGCTATATGGACGCTGGTGCAGGTCAAATCCATACTTCATGGAACGAAGGGCACTGGGATTTTTCAATTCAAGCACAGAACGACGGTAGCGATGATGGGTTAACACTAGCATCAACTGTGGTTCAATACTTAGAAGAAAACTTATTAACCGCACCGGAAGACTATGGGATGGGTCGATTCTCAGTATCCAATCCAGAAACCAATTACCTAAGTTTCCAAAAAGGGAATAAAGTTATTACCATTGACGGGAATACCAATCCTTTCGAACTCACTGACTTTGCGACCTATATTAAGTAAGTCTCTCTAATAACATCAAATCAATAAGGTCGAAAATTTGAATAAATGGCTATAGGAAAAAGACGCAATAACTTGCTGGCCAGAGGGTCGACATAGGCTTGCGTCTTTGTTTGTTTATGATTGGCGATGAATCAGTATTCAATATTTAATTGGTCTAACCAAGCTTTCAATGTGGCTACACTGTCTAAGAATCCTTGTTTTTGGTCTTCGCCAGGTACAAATTCAATTAAATAATGGTGTTTGTTTGGAGATTCTTTTTCAATGGTTTGGATGTACTGTAACCATTCATCTTGACCGTCAGCTAATGGATAGCGGTTGTAGAAGTCTTGCCAGTGAAAGACATGGACATTGGTAATCCATGGTGCTAAATTCGGTAAGCTTTCGATCCGTTCTTCAACCGTTAGTGACTCTGCTGGTTGCCAATATAGGTAGACATTATGCGCAGTAATCTCTTGCATGAGTTGTTGGGCAGATGATGGTGTATCGGTTAGGGTGTCCATGTGGTATTCCAAGGCGATAGACAGATTGGCTTCGGCTGCCATTTTGCCGATACGGTTTGCATCTTCAATCATGTCTTGACGGTCATCAATAGCTACGTCCGCAGATCCTTCTACCCCGGCCCAAACGCGAATGATTGACGCATCAGCTATTTGAGCGATTTGGATGAAGGGCTCGAAATCATCGAATGACCCAAGTTTGTAGTAAGACCCGTAGGATGAAGTGGTTAAACCAGCTTCCTGCATTAATTGAGCGACTTTCTCGGCTTGCTCGATATTGTCTTCAGGCAGGTGGTTATCGCTACCCCATTCAATAGCTTGAATGCCGGCTTTTTTGGCTAAATCGATGATGAATTCGACGGAATCGTCTCTAAATGTGACTGAACATAATCCAATCATGTAAAACCCTCCTATGTAATTTGCTTTCGCTTAGATAATTGTTTAAAACGAAGAATTTTCTTGGGTCAGAAATTCAGCTTCTTCAGCGGTAGTCTTGCGACCTAGCACCTGATTGCGGTGCGGATATCGACCGAACTTGTCGATAATATGCTTGTGAAGTTTCTCGTAGTGTAAACTATTCGCGTTGCCAATTTCTTGAAAAATGGTTAGCGCCCATTTATGGACAATTTTAGATTCAGAGTGCATAAATGGCATAACCGCGAAGATTTTTTCCTGCTCATTAAATAAGTCATTAAATTTTGGATGGTGGTACAATTCTTGCGATAGGGCAAGGGCCATATTGTCTTGGTAAAATGACTTGGCAGATCCACGCCAGAGATTGCGGGAAAATTGGTCTAGGACGATAATTTCAGCCAAGCGTCCATATGGATCATCACGCCACTGCCAAAGTTCATTATTAGCAGCCGCTGTCCAAGTATCTAGAAATTGGTCGCGGATAGCGGCATCAAAGTGGTCATCTTTTGCGAACAACAAGTCTGCATTTTCAGCTGCAAACCAGAAATCGAGCACTTGTTGAAAATCTACAATCGTCATAAAATACCTCCGTTCACATAATCAGTAGTCATACGCGATTTTTGAAACATCACAAAGCAGGTGAACATTCAACAATAGTATATAATAAAAAGTATAACGAATCACAGAAAACACATTCCATATAGATGGAAAAATTTCTAAAATTACAAACTGATAGTCTTCATTTCAATGAATGTCTAGATATTGAGTTAAATTAAAGAATAATTAACAAGGGTAGATTCAAAAGCTCTTCGGTGATTTTGAAAAGGAGAAGTACAATGACTTAACAGATAAGTGGAATGTTTATTAAGCACTAATTGATATTTTCTAATAGGTGCAAATGGTTATGTAGAGAGCGAAAAAAAATAGTGTTGCCAGGAACTGAATAGACGTCCTAGCAACACTATATTTAATTTTACTTATTTATCAATATAATTATGCCGAATGCAAGAATCGAACTTGTGACCCCCTCATTACGAATGAGATGCTCTACCAACTGAGCTAATTCGGCGAAAAATACTAAACTTCCTTTTCTAAAACATGGAATATTTTACGCCTAATATTTTTTATTGTAAAGTGAAAATTATCTTATTATTTTGCGAAGCAAATCCCTAAAAAATACCTGAATCTTTGTTATAATTGTTCTGTATTGAAAACGAGTGGAGAAGATAAATTATGAATGTAAATCACTTATCAGACCGACTAGCATCGGTCGCATCTTTTGTGAAAGACGGCGCGCGACTGGCAGATATTGGGTCAGACCACGCATACTTACCAACCAATTTGGCCAGTCAAGATAAAATCACAAGTGCGATTGCGGGGGAGGTTGTAGCAGGTCCTTTTCAGTCTGCCCAACAAGAAATTACCCGTCAGGAATTAGGTCATATGGTTGAAGCGCGGCTTGGCGACGGGTTAGCTGTTATTGAACCAGCAGACCAAATTGACACCATTACCATTTGTGGAATGGGTGGGGCTTTAATCGTGGATATTTTAGCGCAAGGCTTAATCGACGGCAAATTAGCGACTAATCCACGTCTTATTCTGCAACCAAATGTGGCAGAAGACAAGGTGCGTCAATGGTTAAATACCCATTCTTATGAGATCGTTGATGAAGCGATGATTGCTGAAAATGGTAAGTTCTATGAAGTGATTGTGGCGGATTATCGAGACAACCTACAACAAGAATTGACCAGTGACGATATTTTATTTGGCTTATTCAACAAAGAAAAACATACAGCCATTTTCCAGGAAAAATGGCAATTAGAATTGAAACGGACCAACTATGTATTAGACCAACTTGAACAAGCCAATAACCGCGATGAAAATAAGATCGCTCGCTATCAAGAATTGAAGGCAGCGATACAAGCACAATTAGCTTAAGGAGGCATTGATTTGTCACTCACAATTAGAGATTTTATCCAGCAATTCCAAACTTTTGCACCAGAATACTATGCCGTTGAAGGAGACCCAACTGGCTTACATTTTGGCCGTCTCGACCAAGAGGTTCACAAGATTTTGGTGACTTTAGATATTCGCCCTGAAGTGGTTGAAGAAGCTAAGGCAATTGGCGCTGATTTCATTTTTGCCCATCACCCACCAATCTTTAAACCGGTGAAACGTTTAACGGAAGATGATCCGCAACAAGCGATGTATGCGGAAATCATTCGCTCAGGCATTGGGATATATGCAGCGCATACCAATTTGGATGCTGCGCCAGCTGGGATGAATGACTGGCTTTCTGATTTGTACGAGATTGAAAATGTAGAAGTTTTGCGAGCCCATACGATAGATGAAGCGACAGGGCAATCGATTGGTATTGGACGCATCGGAGATTTAGCTGAACCGATGACTCTTGAAGCTTTTGGTGAATTTGTGAAAGTAAAAACGTGCGTCAATGGCTTAAGAATGGTCGTTGCTGATAAGGATAGACCAGTTAAACGGGTGGCTATCCTAGGTGGTGACGGTGGTTCTTACTTCCAGGATGCACTGGCTAAGGGTGCGGACACCTTTATAACTGGAGACGTTTACTACCATACCGCCCACGATATGATTGCAGCGGGCTTGAATGTGATCGACCCAGGTCACCATTTTGAATCTATCGTAAAAGCAAAAATGACAGACAAGTTTAAGCAATGGAACGATGAAAATAACTGGCAGGTTGACATAGTTGCTAGCCAATTAAATACGGATCCATTTACATTTATATAGGAGGAAATACTAAATGACTTATCAAATCAAAGACCAAGAATTATTAAACCGCTTTGTGACTTATGCAAAAGAGAATACGCGCTCAAACGAGGCGAATGCGGACCAAGTCCCTTCATCACCAAACCAAGTAGCATTTGCTAAGAAATTAGCCAAAGAATTAACGGCGTTAGGTTTTTCAGATGTTTTCTACAATGAAAAAGACTCATTCGTTACAGCGACAATTCCTGCAACAGATGACAGCAAAGACTACCCAACAATCGGTTTCTTTGCCCACGTAGATACGGCAGATTTTAACGCTGAAAATGTTAACCCACAAATCATTGAAAACTATGATGGCGGCGTAATTCCTTTAGGTGATTCTGACTATGAATTAAATCCTGCTGAGTTTGATTCTTTAAACAAATATGTCGGTCAAACTTTGATTACTACCGATGGGACAACTTTACTTGGTGCAGATGACAAGGCGGGTATCGCTGAAATCGTTACCGCTGGTAAATACTTAATCGACAATCCATCCATTAAACATGGAGAAGTGAAGGTGGCTTTTGGTCCGGATGAAGAAATTGGTGTTGGGGCTGACCGCTTTGACGTTGAACGTTTTGCGGCTGACTTTGCCTACACTATGGACGGTGGCCCACTAGGTGAATTAGAATTTGAAACTTTCAATGCGGCTTCAGCATTGGTTGAAGTAGCAGGTAAAAACATTCACCCGGGTTCAGCGAAGGATTTAATGATCAATGCCTTACAAGTGGCTATCGATATCCATAACCAATTACCAGAAAATGAACGTCCTGAAAATACAGAAGGGCGCGAAGGTTTCTTCCACTTAATGGGTATGGAAGGGAATGTAGAAGCTGCTAAAGCGACTTACATTATTCGTGACCATGACCGTCAACAATTTGAAAACCGCAAGGCATTAATCCAAGATGCTGCAGGTAAATTAAATGCATTTTATGGTAGTGACATTGCCACAGTTACTTTAAATGATCAATATTACAACATGGGTGAAATTATTAAAAAAGATATGCGCCCTGTGACGCTTGCTGAAAATGCATTTGCTGCTGTAGATATCCAACCAGATACTATTGCGGTTCGTGGTGGTACCGATGGGTCTAAATTGACTTACATGGGACTACCAACACCAAACTTATTTGCTGGTGGGGAAAATATGCATGGTCGTTTTGAATATGTCAGCCTAGAAACGATGGTGAAGGCAACTGAAGTTATTCTAGCCATCATTGAAGGTGCTGGCGATTACAACAATCTATAAAATACTATTTTTAAATATATGAAGGTAAAAACATTTACCGCAAAGAAAGAAGTTGGCGTCTATCCGGTGCCAACTTCTCCTTTTATATATTTAGCAATTAAAAAAAGTTGCTTTTACAAAAGGAGTGCTTATGAATTTACAGTTTATTTTAAAGACCCCGACACAAAATAACCTGAAATCTGTATATGAAGACATTGATGCTTATCTAAGAGCAGATGTCGAAAATCAAGTCTTTATTATCACTGACGACAATATGAAATTTGATTTAGAGATGTCTGTTTTACGTCAAATGAAGGCAGTCCAGTTGAATGCTGGCCATACAACTGACAATAAACATGCTGGCATGATGCGACTACAAGTGCAGTCTTTCAAACGGTTAGCTTGGTATTTATTGCAGAAACAAGATAGTCAATCAGTTAGGGACGTTTCAGATATTGGTAATATCATGGTTATCGGTCGCGTTTTAGCGGATATGAAAGATGACTTATTGGTATACCGGGGTGAATACGACCAGATTGGATTTGTGGAAGCCTTGGCTGACTTGTTTAAAGAGTTAGTGAACGGTCAAATTACCAGTGACGTCTTTTTAAATTCGTTATCTAGCTATGAGTCTAGTGACCAGCCCTTGATTCAAAATCAAGTGAAGAAAATGAAAGAATTGGCTGCAATTTACGGAGAGTATGAAAAATATTTAGCGGGCTTAACTATGGTAGACCAAAATGTTTTTGCCCAATTGAGACAGGCAATTTCAGACCAAGATTTATCTAAAACAAGAATTATCATTACGGGCTTTGATTATTTTAATGCCCAAGAGTTGGAGACGATTGTTGCCTTCCTTGAAAATTGTCCACAAGTGCAAATTGTGCTGAATTTAGATCAACCTTATGACTTTAGGACGCCGGACTGGTATGAGTTATTTACGGTAACAGGGAAAACTTACAATCAATTGATGCAATTCGTTAGAAAGCAAGAGATTCCATTTGCTAATCCTATAGTTGCTGAATCGGATAATAGTTATGCAGATGGTTTTAAAGTTTTAGATCATTATCTAAGAACGGACAACCGTATTGAAAGTGGCCAAGTTCCGCAAACTGATCCTGCTAAAACGGCAGTCAATCAGGTTATGGAAATTTGGGAAGTACCGTCTACTCATATGGAAGCTGACCAAGTAGCCAATGAAATTTATCGATTAGTGGCAGATCCAAATACCGATTACCGCTACAAGGATATCCAAATCCTATCTAGAGATGAGGATGCCTATCAACACGCTTTACAGGCGGCTCTTGACGCCAATGAAGTTCCTTATTTCACTAATTTGCAAGAGGATATGGCTCTCCATCCGCTTTATCGATTAATGATGAGCTTATACCGGGTTTACCAAGGTAATTGGCGGTATCAAGATGTCTTTGATTTACTGCGTAGTGAATTATTAACGCCAGTTGATTTGGATGACTTGACCCATTGGAATGATCCAACTTTTGATTCAGTAGAGGTTGTATCGGATGAATTGTCAGCTTCCAAAAAGGAGCAAATTCAATTCCGTGATGCGATCGATTTGACAGAAAATGTTGTTTTACGAAATGGTTATGAAGGACAATTTTGGTGGTCTAAAGACCGGATTTGGTCCTATATTTTAGTGGGGGAAGACGGCGAAAAGGTCGGGACGAAACGTGATATTGCGATCGAAGCAACCGCTAACCAGGTAAAAGCTTTTGTTGTTGGGGCCTTGTCGCCACTATTTGACAATTGGAAAAAGGATCAAACGACTGAAGCGGCTATTACATATTTCTATCAATTCCTAACCAATAATGGGATTCCAACCAATTTGATGAATTGGCGGGACAGCTATTTAGAGGCTGGGCAATTACAAGAGGCGAGACAACACGAACAGGCTTGGCAAACCTTTATCCATATGTTGGACGACTATGTTCTCTTATTTGGTGAGGAAGCATTTGACTTAGAATACTTCTTTAAGATTTTAGATTTGGCCTTTCAAAATGCAAGCTATGCCATGGTGCCACCAACAATGGACTCTGTTACAATTGGCTCTTTTGATGAAAATAAGGTTGATGCAAAGAAAATCACTTTTCTTTTAGGTATGTCCAAATATGCCTTACCGGTGGTCTATGAAGAGAAATCTCTTTTAACCAACGAGGACCGGCAATTAGTGGTTAGTCAATTAGATGACTTACAAGCCTTAAAACAATCGGCAGATAGTAAGAATAACAACGAGGCCTATAAAGCTTATTTGGCATTCCTGTCTGCCACAGATCATTTATATATTTCCTATCCCTTGAATAATGGCGATGCGGATACTGAAGGCTTGTCGCCAATGATCGGCCGTATTGCAGAGGCTTTTGATATTCAAACCAAATATCTACGGCAACCGTCTGACCATGCAGCTGAAGAAACCTTGTTGAAACTAGGTAATGGTCACACCCAAGTCCGTTATCTACTGAAAGCCGTGGCCCAAGATGCCCATGGCCAACAAAGTTTAAGCCAGATATGGCGGCCTGTATATGACCAGGTAGTATCCAATCAATCTACTGCTGGTTTCTTTAAATGGTTGCAGTCTAGTTTGACCTACCATAATACGGTACTGCCACTTACACCAGAATTGTCCCGGTCTTTATACGGGGATATTTTGGCCGTATCTGTTTCCCAGCTTGAACTCTATAATCGAGATCCCTTCTCTTATTATTTGAAATATGGGTTGAAATTGAAAGAGCGACCTAGCTTCCAATTAGATTCCTTACAAACAGGGAACTACTTCCATGAGATGTTGGACCACTTTTTCAAGGAAGTAAATCAAAAAGATTTTGATTTGGCGAAGCTTTCTGATGGCGAGGTTAAGGGAATTTTAGGGGAAGTAACGGATAAGCTAAATGATCCGGATGTCTATCCTGAGTACACGGTCTTTAAAGTCAACCACCGCAATAGTTACTTGCAGGAATCGATGAAAGAGACCATTCAGTTGCTGGTTGAAAATATGATCAAGCAACGCCAAGCGGTTAATGTGGAAACTATCGAAACGGAACAACGGTTTGGTTATACCCAAAATGAGGACGAGGAAGAAGAGACTATCACGCATTTCACTTTAGCAAATGGGCAAGAAGTACGTTTACGCGGTAAAATCGACCGGATTGATGCGGTGTCACAGATTGAAAGTGGCCTGAAACAAAACTTCATCCAAGTGGTGGATTATAAGTCATCGGCGCATGATGTGAAATTTGACCAGATTTATGTGGGGTCCCAATTACAACTTTATACTTATTTGAAGGTTGCGTTAGACCAGTTAAATCAAGATGGTCTAACTGCCATACCACTAGGTGCTTTCTATCAACGGATTTTCCAACCTCAGGTGAAAATTGAAAAGCAAACAGATTTGACTGACAAAAATATTGTGGATCAAATTTTAGCCGACTTGAAACTATCGGGTTATGTACGGGCTGACTATGATTTATTAGAAGATATTCATAGCGAAGGACTTGAACCCGGCGGGAAGTCGAGCGTTTATGCGGTTAGCCGAAAGAAAGATGGCGATTTCGCTAAAGCTGCCAAGGTCTTAACCCAGGATGAGTTGAATAAGTTGTTAGCCTTTGTGGAAGAGAAGATTGTGGCTACAGCAGAACAAATTATGTCTGGCCATATTGCGCTAGATCCGCTTGATGATGATCCGTACATTCCGTCCATGACTGAACCTTACCGGTCTGTATCTATGTTTGATGCAACAGACTATACAAATAAATATCGACCAAATCCGTCTATGAATAAGGATGCATTTTTCCAAGCCTTAATGACAGATACTCATGTAAATGAAAATGAAGCAGAGGAGGACCAGATAGACGATGAAGAATAGACAAAAGCAAACCACTATTCCATTGCAAACAGAAGCTAATGCTCGTTATACAGCCGACCAATGGGCAGCGATTCATTTAGAGGGGGATAACCTGCTCGTTTCAGCCTCTGCTGGTTCTGGTAAAACCAGTGTACTTGTCCAACGTATCTTACAGAAGGTACGACGCGGCTATGGGGTGGATGAGTTACTGGTTGTAACGTTTACCGAAAAAGCGGCTAGTGAAATGAAAGAGCGATTGGAAGTAGCCTTACAAGAAATGATCAATGAAGAATCTGACCCTGACAGCCGTCAACACTACCTGCAACAAATCGCCAAATTACCGCAAGCCAATATTTCAACCATTGACGCCTTTTGTAAGCAGGTCATTCAACGTTATTATTTTTTGATTGATCTAGACCCAGTTTACCGATTAATAACCGATGAAACTGAAAATATGATGCATTTTGAAAATGTTTGGGAGGCCTTGAAAGAGGACTTATTAGCAGAAGGCAATCCAGATTATTTACGTATGTCAAAACACTTTGCTTCCGACCGTAAAGATGACAAGATTGACCAGTTGATTTTTGACCTATACAACAAATCTCGG
>NZ_JBOEQF010000040.1:0-14853 GCF_050689315.1 Aerococcus sp. L_32 | reverse complement strand
CATCCGCATCGAAGGGTCTTTTGATTTCATGCATACCCGGGTCATCCCGCGCGTTGAAGAACCTTTCCCGCGCTTTATCGAAGCCAGTCGTAAGCAACCCGAATTCAAGCAAGAAAACGTCAAGGGTACTTGCATCGGGATTTACGGTCCTTACCTATTTGAAGGTGTAGTTAAACAAGGCTTTCATTGCCATTTTATCAGCGAAGACAAGAACTTTGGTGGGCACATCATTGATTATACGATTAATCATGCAGACGTATCCGTACAAACCGTCACCGACTTCCACCAGCATTTCGCAACCAATAATCCGGCTTTCATGAATGCCACAGTCAATTATGATAACCTCATTACAGAGATTAACGAGAGTGAATAAGGGCAGTCATTTTGCCAAAATAATCACGCAAGGAGGTGTCAGTTATTAAACTTGATATGACCATCGCGGGCTATCCCGTTCAAGTAACCAAGCAGGCCAACTATAAAAACTTGACCTTAAAAGCCGTCCCGCCTCATGGATACCTGCGCATTTCAGCACCCAATTATGCCAGTAAAGCTGCTATTGTCGCCTTCGTGGAAAACAACTTAGCCCAAATTGAGCGGATGCAGGCGGATATCCAAAGCCGCTACCAAGACCAAGTCAAACGCTATGAAACCGGCGAAAGCCATTATTTATGGGGCCAAGCCTATCCTTTACTAGTCATTGAAAAACCGGGTCCGACGTCTTGCCAATTAATGGATAACCAGCTAGTTTTAACTGTCAAACCAGGTATGGACCAGGTTGAGCGGACACAAGTCATGATGACCTTTTACAGACAAGCGTTGAAAGACCAATTAGCTATTACCGGGCCTAAAATGATGGCCCATATGGACGTATGGGCCAATGAATTTCGGGTCAAGCAAATGAAAACCAGATGGGGGACCTGCAATATCCAGAAGAAACGCATCTGGATTAGTTTGAACTTGGTCACTGCACCATTGATCTGCCTAGAATCAGTCGTTGTTCACGAATTAGTTCATTTACTAGAAACCAACCATACCAAGCGTTTCTACCAGCTAATGGACCAATATTTTCCGAAATGGCAAGAAGCGAATGCAATTTTGTCGAAATTACCTAGTGTATTTCATTAAAAATCTGTTAAAATAAAAGCAGTAATCTCATAAAAATAATTTAAGCCCCAAGTTGATTTGGGACTTTTTTCTTTTTGAGAAAGAAATGATTTAGAGGAGTTGTTCATATGGCAAAGAAGGGGTTTAAAATACCGTTAGCCTTGAAATTAGTAATTGCAATTATATTAGGGATCATCGTCGGCCAATTTGGCTTTCTACCAGAAATTTTCTTCCAAGTATTAAAAACATTATCCGGATTATTCTCTGAGTTCCTGTCCTTCATCATTCCATTGATGATCGTCGGCCTGATTATTCCAGGTATCGCTGAACTAGCAGAAGGTGCGGGCAAACTTTTAGGGATTACCGTAGCCATTTCCTACGGGTCAACAATCGTTGCCGGTATCCTAGCCTATACTGTGGCCAGCAATTTATTTCCAATGTTTATCACCTCCGATTTGGCAAATACCATCCAAGAATCAGGCGAAGGGGCAACCGCCTTATTCTCAATTGGTCTAGAACCCATGTTTTCAGTTACCGCAGCCATCATTTTCGCCTTTATGTTAGGCTTAGGGATTTCTTGGCTACGAGCAAGAGGACGCGGAGAATCTTTAATGACAGTATTTACCGACTTCGGTAAGGTCATCGATTTAACCTTACAAACAGTCGTGATTCCATTCCTGCCATTCTATATCTTCTTCAACTTTGCAGACATGTCATATTCGGGTTCAGTATTCGCCGTTATGTCAGTCTTTTGGCGGGTATTAGTCACTGCCATCGTCTTACATTTACTATACCTAGCCTGCATGTTCGCCGTGGTTGGTGCTTACGCCGGTAAGAACCCAATCCAAATGATGAAGAATCAAATTCCGGGTTGGTTAACAGCCGCAGGTACCCAATCATCTGCCGCAACCATTCCAACAAACGTTGAAATTGCCCGGAAAAATGGCGTCTCTGAGCAAATTGCTAACTTCGTTGTGCCACTATGCGCCACTATCCATCTAGCAGGTTCAATGATTACCATCATATCTTGTGTGACAGCCATCTTAATGATGTACTCAATGCCAATCTCAATTGGTACAATGGCTGCTTTCGTCATGGTATTAGGAATCGCTATGGTCGCTGCACCAGGCGCACCAGGTGGGGCTATCATGTCAGCTTTACCATTCTTACCAATGGTTGGTTTAACAGAAGCTTTCAATCAATTAGCGATTTCTCTATATATCACGCAAGATTCATTTGGTACTGCAACAAATGTTTCAGGTGATAATGCTATTGCTATTATTGTGGATGCTATCTACAAAAAAGATAAAAAAGCCGAATAAGTAAAGTAATTTAATAGATAATAAATAAAGGATTCAGTATGAAAGCTGGATTCTTTTTTATGACAAAATAGGGTGCTTGACTTGATTTGATATCGGGAGTTCGAATTTTCACCTGCTTGTGGTAAACTGTATAAGGATTAGTGGCGTCTGCTCGGTAAATCTTATTGTGGCAACGTGTACTTTAAATAGCCAGCTATATATTTCTTTAAGTGGTGGACCCTATTGCCACTTCCAATTGAATGAAGCAATCTCTTTAACAATTCATTGTAATAATCAGGGGAGATTGATTATTACTAGGAAAAGTTGACAGTTGTTAAAGAAGTTGAGCAGTGTGGTTGGCTAAAATATAAATATGGGTTATCATAGCAACTTGTGTCTGTAAGTATTGAAAAATGACGAGAAAAGTCAGTACACATTTAAGCGATGATGTAGATGAAGAGGATTGAAATCCAAATGCTAATAAATTTAGCTTTAGGGAAAGGAAACAACATGTTATTTGGGCAGTTAATTGAAAATGAAAGTTCATATTCTCTATACTTTGAAAGGGAATTTTATCAGTCAAAAGAAGCTGTATTTGATGCTTTGACTGATCCAGTCATTTTTTCAAAATGGTATCCATTCGCAACTGGAGAGATGGATGGTCAAGTTGGAGGGCTCATCAAATTTGATGATGGAGAAGGTAATCTTTATCAAGGGGTGATTACCAAGTTTTCACTAGCTGATGGTTTTGAATTTATTGAAGATAGTCGAGATGTGATGCGTATGGAAGTTTCTGAAACAGCATCTGGTTCAAAGTTACATTTCTACCATACATTTTCTGACTTAGCTTGGCTAGTGCAAACTGCTACAGGTTGGCATAATTGTCTTAATGTATTCGTTCAAATTATGAATGGACAACCACCACAATGGCCATTGCCGGATGAATTAGTAGCGTTAACGCAAGCTTATGAAGAGATATTTAGAAAATAAAAAATAGCCTAGAAATTAGTGGCCTAATCTGCCAAAAATTCCGAGCTATTTTTTTATTTGCTAGTTTATTTTTTGGTTAAAACTTTTTTATTAGAAATATGTAACTTTTCATCAATATCATAAATAATCGGTTCACCTGTTGCGATTTCTAAGTTTGGAATATCTTCATCAGAAATATCTTCCAAATACTTCGTTAGAGATCGCAAACTGTTACCATGCGCAACGACAAGGACATCTTTACCTTCTTTTAAATCAGCTGCAATAAGGTCTTCCCAGTAAGGCATTGTTCGATTTAGAGTATCCTGCAAACTTTCACCAGCTAATAAGTGGTCGATATCTAAGTCTTGATAACGTCGGTCAAAGGTATTGCTTGTGGCTTGTGGTGGACGTACATCATAGGAACGACGCCAAATATGTACTTGGTTGTCACCGTGAATCGCAGCTGTTTCTGCTTTGTTTAAACCTTGAAGGGCACCGTAATGGCGCTCGTTCAACCGCCAGTGTTTGTGGACTGGTAAATAAAGTTGATCTAGATTTTCTAGTGTATAAAAAGTTGTTTGAATGGCGCGTGTTAATAGGGAGGTATGTACGACATCAAAAGTTAAACCTTCTGCTTTAAGCGCGAGACCCGCTGACTTGGCTTCTTCTACTCCTAGTGGACTTAAGGCTGGATCTAACCAACCTGTAAACACATTTTGTAAGTTCAATTCACTTTGCCCGTGGCGGATAAATACTAATTTAGCCATATTGTCCCATCCTTTCATGGATACTTTTGACTGATTTTTAGGTTCACCTACACTATACACCCATGGCAAATTGATAGCAAGAAATTTTCACTAAAGGCTTGTCTTATATTGAAGAAAACCCTATACTAAGGAATATAGAAAAGGGAATGAGGTTCTCCCTGGTCAAGTGGATGGTTATTGAAAATCATCTTATACCGAACCGCTGAAAGGCTGATGACTTCTGCAAGTAAAATTGCAGGACTGTCAGCTTTTTTTGTGCCTGCAAAAGGAGGAAAAAATGTTACTATCGTTAGGATTTATGATTATTGTGGGTTATCTATTGGGGTGCTTGTTTGATGCCCTAAATTTACCTAGTTTAGTTGGCTATATTATTGCGGGTCTATTAATGGGGCCGGCTATATTTAACTTGATTGGTCAGGAGACCTTAGCTATCTCAAGTGACTTAAGAAGAATTGCATTGGTGATTATCTTGCTTAGAGCAGGCTTAAGTATTGATTTACAAGATTTGAAGAAAGTAGGACGTCCAGCCATATTGATGAGCTTCTTACCAGCTACCATAGAAATTATTGGTACGATGATATTAGCGCCACTATTTTTTGATATGTCTTACCTATCTGCAGCAATTCTAGGTACTGTTATTGCCGCTACATCACCAGCCGTTGTTGTTGCCCGTATGTTAGATCTAATGGGTAAGGGATATGGACAGGAAAAAGGGGTACCGCAGATGGTTCTGGCGGGTTCTTCCATGGATGATATCTTCGTCATCATTATTTTCACTGCTTTAACAGCCCTAGCCCAAACGGGGGAATTCCATTGGTTAAGTATGGTTGCCATGCCTACGTCTATTATATTAGGTATTGCTGGTGGCTTGGTGGTCGGTTGGCTACTATCCTTGCTAATTGAAAAATATCAACTATCAGGTGGTTATCCCGTTATTTTAACATTCGGTATTGCTATGCTATTTGACGGACTTGAAAAAGTGATGACCGGGCCTATTGGTTTTTCAGCCTTGCTTGCAGTGATGGCTATGGGATTCATGATGCTTCGAGTTAATCCAGTTCAAGCTAAAGGCGTACAAATAGGTTTCAATCATTTGTGGCAGGCCTTTGAAATTGTTTTATTTGTATTAGTGGGCGCCAGTATGTCCATTGAATCAGTCAAAGACTCTGGCATGATTGCAGTATTATTAATTATTCTATTATTAGTATTTAGGGCGGCTGGTGTTTTACTGTCTCTTGCAGGAACAAAATTAAATAAAGCAGAAAGATTATTTGCTGTTTTTGCCTATATACCTAAAGCGACCGTACAAGCCGCTATAGGTGCTGTACCCTTAGCTATGGGATTAGCAAGTGGTCAAACAATCTTAACCATATCTGTTGTGGCTATTTTAGTGACCGCGCCTCTTGGTGCAATTCTGATTGATCAAACACATAATCGTCTATTAAAGGATGACCGATAATATATAGAAAAAGCTGGACTCGTAAAATGAGTACCAGCTTTTTTTGAGTAGAGAATATGTAAAATATGAATGAATTAAAATGGTGCAGTGAAACCGCCATCTACGGTAATGATATCACCGGTAATGAACTTAGCATCGTCTGAAGCTAAGAAGACTGCTGCATGGGCAATATCTTCTGGATGACCAATGCCAGGGTTTAGGGCACTCACGCCTCCGATACGGCTGTTGCCAAAGTCACTTAAATCTGTCATCGTTGAAGCGATATTTGTAGCAATAGCACCTGGCGCAATCCCATTCACCCGGATGTTGTGTTTGGTATACATAAATGCGGTTGATTTTGTCATTGCAGATACGGCATGTTTAGAAGCAACATAGGTTGTTCCTGCAACACCATGGATTAAGCCCCCGATAGAAGTGATGTTGATGATGTTACCTGGTTTATCTTCGTTGAGCCAATAATTAATTGCTGCACGCATCCCATACATGACACCATTCACGTTAACTGCGATAACCCGGTCAAACTTTTCGGTATCAATTTCAGCAACGGGTTCGTTTTTATCCATGATACCGGCATTGTTGACTAAAATATCTAATCCACCATAGGTATCGATGGCTGTTTGGATAGTAGCGACTACCTGATCGTTGTCTGATACATCTACTTGAACAGCAGATGCTTGACCACCACCAGCAATAATTTCTTCAGCAACAGTTTCAGCACCTGACATATCATAATCTGCGACGATTACTTTAGCACCTTCTTTAGCGTATACTTCTGCAATACCCTTACCAATTCCCGAGGCAGCCCCTGTAACGACGGCTACTTTATCTAATAATTTTGTCATGATAATCCTCCTAAGATTGTCGACCGATCATATGTTCAAGCATTCGCAAATTAGACTAAAAAAATAATAATATAAGTTGTTTTGTTTAATGTAAGCCCTTTCCTATCTACAATTATATTGTAAGAAATTTCGCAAATTATTGCTAGTTTTATCATCATAAAATCGAAATAAAAAACATGCACTTGTCATTGATAGTGTACTATCAAGTTAAAGCGCATGTTATATAAGGGATTTGGATTTTCCTAGTGCTTAGTATAGCTAATAAACGTTCAGCTACAATTAGATAATATATTGAACTATTTTTTCACATCATAATTATTTTCGTGTTCACGTAATTTATCACGGGCTTCTTTTGGTAAACCTTTACCGTAATCCATCATACGAACGATATCCTTGAAGGCCGCTTTGGGAATAGCTAAGTCATCGATATCTTTATTGGTTAGCTGTAAGTAGATTTCATCAGCTTTTCCAGCAGTCAACTTGTTAACAAAGTCAGGTTCTGTGATGAATGGGGAAGACATGCCCACCATATCTGCGTATTGGATAGCTTCCATGGCTTTCCCTGGAGAATTAATACCGCCTGTTGCCATCATTACCACACGGCCATTTAAGTGGTCATGGACAATTTTATTGACAGGTTGACCGTAATATTGGCCTTTAGCACGAACGGTGTGTTGGAAGATGTTTTGTCCCCAAGAGGCAATGGCTAAGTAGTCTAAGTCTGCCACTTCAAGGATCCAGTCCACCCATTGGTTAAATTCTTCAACAGTATAGCCGATTTCATTCCCGCGTGTTTCTTCAGGCGTACCGCGGAACCCAAGAATAAAGCCTTCAGGCGCTTCTTCATTGATGACTTTTTGAACTTCTTTAAAGACTTCTAAGCCAAAACGTGCCCGGTTTTCTAAAGTATGGCTACCATATTCATCTGTCCGTTGGTTTGAGTAAGGGGAGAAGAAAGTCTGCATGAGTAAGCGTTGGGCTGCAGAAATCTCTACACCAGCAAAACCTGCTTTAATCGCACGGCGGGTTGCATCACCGTATTGACGGATCACTTGTTTAATTTTTCGTGGTGACATTTCGAGCACTTGGTGGTCGATTGGTGTGTGCAATGTCTGCGGACTTGGACCGTAAACAGTATAGTAATCAAGAATTGCTTGATTGGCAAAACGACCAGCATGGGTTAGTTGCAGAATAGCTTTAGCACCCTCAGCTTGCATTGCGTCAGCCATTTTGCTTAAACCAGGAATGGCGCGATCATCGTCAGCTGAGAAACCATATTCAAATAATTGACCATAAGGCTCAATATAAGCAGCACCTGTCACTTGGATAGGGGCAGATTTGGCCCGACGACTGGCGTAATCAAGGTCTTCTTGGGTAATGAAACCCTCTTGAGTAGAAGAGTTGGTAACGATTGGAGATAATGCAAAGCGGTTTTCAAGGACTTGACCGTTGGGTAGGGTCACTGGTTCTAATAATGTCTTATAATCTTGTGTCATCATTTGATTTCCTTTCTATGAACGCATACGAAGTGAATGTTTGAAAAATGCATATTTTGTATGCGTATTCAAAAAAAGCGTTTTATGCAAACATTTGAACAGTTTATATGATATCATGATAATAGTTAAAAAGGCTAGTCCTGTTATTTGTGAATAGAATTATAAACTCATAGTATAACAGTTTGTAAAAGTAAAGGAGTACAGATTCATGACGGATACAGTGAAATTTAATATCCTTGATTTCGTCGCTCGTGACCTAGGAAAAAATGACACAGACGCTTACAATGATACCCTTCATTTAGCTAAAAGGGCAGAAGAATTGGGCTATCATCGTTTTTGGTTTGCTGAACACCATAGTTTAGCAGCCTACCCATCGGCTGCCCCCGAAATCATGATGACTTATCTATTAAGTCAGACTAAGCGGCTTAAATTCGGATCAGGTGGGGTGATGCTACCTCATTATGCCCCATTAAAAGTGGCAGAGGTTTTTAATACGATTGCCCATTTATATCCTGGTCGTGTAGATTTAGGCATGGGCAATAATCCAGGCCGCCAAGCGGTTCGAGATGCTTTAGACAGCAATCTTAAGGGTTACAAAGATAACGAAGAAGCCATGCGGGAAGTAAGGGATTTTGTTAGCCAAGCACCCAATAACTATGGCGACCTGCAAGCCTATCCAAGACCTGCTACACCACCAACCTTGTGGACCTTATCAGCCAGTGAAGCATCTGCTTATAAGGCAGCCCGCTTAGGCATTGGCTACGTCTACAGTTTATTGTTTAACCAGGATGAGGATGCTATTGAAGCAGCTGGGCGGATTGCGAAAATCTATCGTGACAACTTCCAACCATCGGTCACTTTAGCTAAGCCTCAATTTATGGTTTCAGCCTTCATTGCTGTTGTGCCAGAGGGAACTGATATCAAGCCACTTCAGCGAGCTTTTGAGCTATGGATTCTTGGGAAAAAAGACTACAGTGAATTTGACCACTTGCCAACGATTGAAGAAGCAGCCAATTATCAATTTACGGAAGCCGACCATGCGAAAATGGCCCGTAACCGTAAAAAACTGATTATCGGAGATATTCAACAAGTCAAAGGTCAAATCGAGCAAATTATTCAGCTGACAGCTGCCGATGAATTTATGGTCATTCCAACTGTCCCAGGCGTCAAGCGCCGGCAAGAACATTTAGAATTGATTGCTCAAGCTTTTGATTTATAGTCTTGATCTAGAGAATATGTGTATAGCATCAGCTAAATTTTAAAACTATATTCTATAGTACAATCATCACAAATGAAACATTAGCCAAGCAAGTAAAAACATGCTACATTAAAAAAAATTAGAAAAATATAACAAAACAATCAATCTTTTAGGAGGAAACAACATGCGCAAACTAGCAAATTACTTATGGGTAGAACAAAACGGAGACGAATTCACATTTATCATGACACCAGAATTGCAAGATGATATTGGTACCGTTGGCTACGTAGAATTTATCACCAAAGAGGGTGACCAAGTCGAAGAAAACCAAGCCATCTTAAACTTAGAAGCATCTAAAACAGTCTTAGAACTGCAAGCGCCATTAGCAGGAACCATCACAGCCATCAACAAGGCTACAGAAGACGCACCAGAACAATTAAACTCAGAAAAAGCCGATGAAAGCTGGGTTTACAAAATGACCAACGTAGACCAAGACGCCTACGACAAACTACCAGAAGCCTAGCACATGGTAAAACAGCTCAACCAACTCATCCAATACCTATGGGACCAGCAAACAAATTTAACCAATCATCAAAAAGCCTATAGAGATGATTTGAAAAGGGCAGGCATCGTCCAAGCTGACAACAGCCTAGACATAACCGCCATCCCTGATGACCACAGTCGCTGGACGGTTTTTAGAGGTTTAGTCAATGTACGCGATGTCTACCAACCAAGCCCGGAATACTTACTGGCAGAAGAATCTCTACTTCAAGCCAATCTAGCGCCAGCTGCCAGCCCAGACCAATGGCAAAAAAGCCAGTTGGACCAACGTATTTTTCTTTGGCAAGGGGATATTACCCGCTTGAAGGTGGATGCCATTGTGAACGCGGCTAATAAGAATGGACTAGGTTGCTATATTCCAAACCATCATTGTATAGACAATACAATCCATACAATGGCGGGTGCTCAGGTAAGAACGGATATGGCTAAGGCATTAAATGGCCGTAAACTGCCAGTGGGGAAGGTCATGGTTACAAAAGCTTACAACTTGCCAGCAAAATTCATTTTTCACACGGTGGGGCCGGTGATTTATAAGGAACCTGTGTCAAAAATGAACCAAGATTTGTTGGCAGCTTGCTACCTAAATTCCCTAAAAGAAGCGGATGCTAGAGGACTTTCGACTATTGCTTTTTGTAGCATTTCAACTGGTGAGTTTCATTTTCCAAAGGCATTAGCCAGAGATATTGCCATTCAAACAGTTCAAAATTATTTAAAGGAAACGGATAGTTCATTACAGGCTGTCTTTAATGTCTTCTTGGATGAAGATTTGGCCTTATATCAAAAAGTTTTAATCAATTAAATAACGCATTTTTGGAGTAGGTAGGCTAAAAACTAGCTGCCTACTCTTTTTACAGGAAAGGAAGAAGTATAGGTATGTGGAAATCCTTTGAGGACCCTACAGAAAATCAAGCAAGTATGTTAAAAGAAGCAATAACTGAGGCAGATGCTGTAGTTATCGGTATCGGGGCTGGCATGTCGGCTGCAGATGGCTTTACCTATGTGGGGCCGCGGTTTGAAAATAATTTCCCTGACTTTATTGAGAAATATGGTTTCTTCGATATGTTACAAGCTAGTTTATTCGATTTTCCATCGACGCAAGAATATTGGGCTTTTGAATCACGTTTTATCGCCTTAAATTATCTTGATCAACCAGTTGGAGAATCTTACATTGCGTTGAAAGATTTATTAAGAAGTAAACCACATCATATTATTACGACCAATGCCGATAATGCCTTTGCGGCTGCTGATTATGATATGGATAAGGTCTTCCATATTCAAGGAGAGTATATCTTGATGCAGTGTAGTCAAATGTGCCATCAAGAAACCTACCGGGATGATGATTTAATTAGAGAAATGGTAATAAGGCAAGAAAATATGGAGATTCCTTATGATTTAATTCCGCGTTGTCCAAAATGTGGGGCTGTTATGGAAGTAAATAAACGAAAAGCAGGTAAAGGGATGGTTGAAAGTCCAGATTTCTTTGCACAAAAAGCACGCTATGATGCCTTTTTGGATGAATACGAGGGACAAGCTATTCTCTTTTTAGATATCGGGGTCGGTTATACCACGCCACAATTTGTAAAGACACCTTTCCAAGAGATGACGGCTAAAAACCCTAAAGCGATGTATGTACCAATGAATAAGAAATTATACCGCATTCCTGACCACTTAAAACAACAAACGTATCGTTTAGATGAGGATATTGCAGAAACGATTATTGGTGCAAATGCTTTAATGCAGGAGGCGTTAGTTGAATGATTGTAATAGAACCCATTCGAAACGGTGAATATATGATGGATGGTGCTTACGCCTTAGCGGTCCAAGTCTATGTGCAAGAGCATCTTGAAATTACAGAGCCGATATTGTTACCTTATATCGTAGGACCAACTGTCCAGGTAGGGCGTTTCCAAAATTCCTTAGTAGAGGTTAATGAAGCATATGTGAAAGCACATGATATCTTACTAGTCCGCCGTGATACCGGTGGCGGAACCCTTTATCAGGATGCAGGACACGTTAACTTCTGTTTCCTATATCCTGGTGCTACGGATATTTATGGTAATTATGCCAAGTTATATCAACCAACTATTGATGCCTTAGAAAAATTTGGGGTGAAAGATCTGAGTCAAAGTGGCCGTAATGACCTAGAAATTGCTGGGAAAAAGATTTCAGGGGCTGCCATGACCATGAAGAATAATTTAGTATATGGTGGCTTCTCCTTAATGCTTGATGTCGACTATGATGCTATGGTCAAAGCCCTCAATCCTAATGAAAAGAAAATCATTTCAAAAGGGATTCAATCCGTTCGCGCTCGGGTAACGGATATTCGAAGTCATCTTGCACCAGCTTATCAGAACTTATCTAATTTTGAATTTAAAGATCTTATGGCCGCAGAATTCTTAGGGATAGACGATATGCATCAGGCCAAACGGTATGCGCTTAGTGATGAAGATTGGGCAATCATTGACCAGATGGTAGCGGACAAATATAAGAATTGGTCCTGGAATTTTGGGAATAATCCTAATTATGCCATCAAAAATGATATACGCGTTCCGGGTGTTGGAACACTTGAAGTAACCTTGGAAGTTGCTAAGGGGCATATTCAAAAATGTCGGATTTATGGTGATTTTTTTGGAAAGAAAGACATAGCAGATATAGAAAACCTACTCATAGGCTGTCCATTAAGGGAAGATGCAGTAGCGAGCGCTTTAAACGATATTGACTTAACGCCGTATTTTGGTTCGATTGATTCAACTGTTCTAACTAACCTAGTTTTAGCCTAATATGTTAAAATGTATATATTAAAGTAGAGAAAGAGTGGATTGAATTGAAAAAATTAAATGGCCCAACAAAACAAGGGATACAATGGTTGGCCTTGATTGCAGTATTTATATTAGCTGTCATCAATTGGTCCTATCTTGTACAAACTGTCACGATGATTTGGTCAGTGATTTTTCCCTTAATTTTAGGTGGAATGATTGCCTTTGTCTTAAATTTATTGATGACTTGGATTGAAAAATACTTATACCCGAATGCAAAAAATAAGTATTTAAAAGGTACAAGACGACCAGTTGCAATTATTTTAGCTATCTTAGTCGTCTGCTTAGTGATAGCGGCGACGGTGGTAATTGTGGTACCACAATTGGCTTCAGCAGTGATGACCTTGATTGATGTAGTGCCGGAAGCAGTAGATAATCTAACAAATTGGTTTAACAATCAAGAAGCATTGGTTCCTTTAGTGAATGACTTAGCGAACCAAGCGAATATCGATTGGAACAGTATCTTCACTAATGTAGCAAGTGGTATAAACAATGTAGCTTCAAGTCTAGCAACGACGTCTGTTTCGGTATTGACGACTTCGGTTGGTGCTATAACTAATATCTTCTTAGGCATTTTGTTTGCGATTTATATTCTTTTTTCAAAGGAAAAATTGGCCAAACAAGTGGATCGGTTGCTAATAGTATATGTCCGCGATGATATCCACCAATTAATTGAAAATGTGGCTCGAGTTGCTAATGAAACATTTTCTAAGTTTATTTCAGGAATGGTCATTGAAGCGATCATCTTAGGTGCTTTGGTAACAGCGGGGTTATTTATTCTGCAAGTTCCTTATGCTGCGATGTTAGGTGTCCTTCAAGGTGTGATGGCATTGATTCCGATTATAGGTGCCTTCTTATCTGGTGCAGTTGGGGTGGTTATCCTCTTAGCTTTAAACCCGACCTATGCGGTGGTTTACCTCATTTTTGTTTTATTTGTTCAACAATTGGAAGGAGACTTAATCTATCCGCGTGTTGTGGGGGATTCAATTGGTCTACCTAGTATGTGGGTTTTATTCGCTGTGACTGTTGGTGGTGGCTTGATGGGAATCCCAGGTATGCTAATTGGGGTGCCGGTTCTAGCTTCAATCTATAAGATTATCAAGATTGATGTCAGATACCGCGAGCAAGTCCGTCAAGTAGCTGGGAAACAAGATATAGAGCTAAAAGTAAGCTTTTTAGAGAGTCTACGTCACCAAACATTAACTGATAAAGAAATTGATAGAATATAACATCGTATAAAAATACACAAACTTTTTCACATATAAAATCTGCACAAGTAAAAAATGGTAGAAACATTGATATATAGGGGAAGAGCACTCGATATTTGTGAGTGCTTTTTTCTTTTATAGGTGGATAAAAGTATAGAAAGTACAAATAATGTATTAAAATATCTAAATTTGTGAAATATCGAATTTGGTTAAAGAAATATAATTTTTAAGAAAAATAACAAAAAATGCAATAAAATAACTGTTTTTAAAGGTATATAATAAGTTTTTCACAAACTATCGTTTAAAATTGCTTGCTATAGACCTTGTGAGCTTTTATAAATTATACAACTTTGGTTTGTCATCCCAAAAAAATGGTGTTATTCTGAGCTTGTAAATAAATGAGCAATAGATATGTACACCGAGGAGGAAACATTTAATGAAAGTTGTAGTAGTAGGAACTAACCATGCAGGTATTTCAGCAGCAAACACATTATTAGATTCAGATCAAGACGTAGAGGTTACATTATTAGACCGTAACTCTAACTTATCATACTTAGGTTGTGGGACCGCATTATGGGTAGGTCGTCAAATTGATGGTTATGAAGGTTTATTCTACACAAATGCTGCAGATTTCGAAGCTAAAGGTGCAAAAATATCTTTAGAAACAGAAGTAAAAGAAATTGACTTTGAAAATAAAGTTGTTTACGCAGAAACTAGATCAGGTGAAAAATTAGAAG
Source organism: Aerococcus sp. L_32 (assembly GCF_050689315.1). Classification (NCBI taxonomy): domain Bacteria; kingdom Bacillati; phylum Bacillota; class Bacilli; order Lactobacillales; family Aerococcaceae; genus Aerococcus; species Aerococcus sp. L_32. Next base: position 395 of record NZ_JBOEQF010000040.1, on the reverse strand, counting down.
AAAACTATGACAAATTAGTTTTAGCAACTGGATCACTTCCAATCGCACCTAAATTACCAGGTAATGACTTAGAAGGATTACACTTCCTAAAATTATTCCAAGAAGGTCAAGAAGTAGACAAAGCCTTAGCAGCAGATGATGCAAACGTTGTATGTGTTATCGGTGCTGGTTACATCGGTGTTGAGATTGCTGAAGCAGCAGCTCGCCGTGGTAAAGAAGTACACATCTTTGACGCTGAAGAACATTCATTAATGAACTACTACGATGTAGACTTCGCAGTAGCAATGGATGAAAACTTACGTGCTAACGGTATTCACACTCACTTTGGTGAATTAGCTGAAGAATACTTAGGTGAAAACGGTAAAGTTACAGGTCTTAAAACAACTAACGGCGAG
>NZ_JBOEQF010000039.1:0-15398 GCF_050689315.1 Aerococcus sp. L_32 | reverse complement strand
GTTTGATCACCGCCCAATAACGCCAACAAATCGGCATGATAATCCAAATCAGCAATTGCGCGTTCTACTACATCCTCCTTTGGTGAATTTAGCACAGTATATTGACCAGGGTGAAAGGATATGCGGATGTCTAAATTCTTTATGAGCTTCTTTAGTGCATCGAATTCATCTTGAAAATATACCTGCCAGTCTAAATTAACATCATCTTTAGCCTTGGTTGCAAAAGGAATTAAATCACTTGATAACCGTAACATTTGAATGTTGTGGTCTGCAGTGTAAATCAACATTTGCTTAAGTGTTTCTAAATTCCAGCTAATTAACTCAATCCATTTTTCATTAGTTAAATTAGCAAAACGACAAGTTTTAAACCCTCGATCTAAGTCTAGGTTCAAGCAGGCGTAACCAACCTTTATTGTTGAATTCATCATATGACCTTCTTTCTCATGATGTCCTGATAGTTTGGTGAGCTTGTTGAATTAATTGTGCTCTTTTTAATTTGCTAGTGTACTGGCGCTTAGGGAAACAATTGTAGCAATCTTCTTGAATAACCGTTTCAATACTTTGGCAAATAGTAGCTGATGCCACAAGTTGTAGACGAGCTTTCGGGTGAAATGCTTCGATATGGTTATGAATTTTTTCATATCGCTCGCTTTTTAAAAATCATAAACTTATCAATTGATAAGTTTCGTTTAGTATAAAGCTAATAAAAGTAATTAACAATACCTGTTTAAGTATTTTTGCCTTATAATGAAATGGAAATTTAAAAGGAATGGCTTCATTATCAGAAAAAAATCCGACAACCAGGCAAAGAATTACAGCAGTTGCACACGAAAACTTTATGTCAATTGGGTATGAGAAGACCTCCACACGCATGATTGCTGAAGAGGGTGGAACAACTCAACAAGATCTATATCATCATTTTAAGAATAAACAAACACTTTATGTAGCGGTATTAGAATCAGTTGCTAACGAGGTAGAGAAAGAACTTATTAACTTTGTTGCGAATGAACAATTGACTATGGAAGAAACTTAAATGGAGATGACCTTGTATTTACAGGAAACGAATCCAATTGATATTTATAGCATGTTAAAAGATATAGACTTAATGCTGATAAAGAAACTAAAGAAGCACTTTATAAGGTATTGATAGATAAATATAGAGGTCCTGGTAGGAATCTTTTCCAATCATTTAGTAGCCAATTTACCGAAGAAGTCGATCCTAACTCAATTGCTAGTGACTATTTTATAACGATTGCGCCTTATATTTTCCCAGATGCGGAGAAATATCATTTAGTGAATTTTAGTGAAGTCATTCATCTATTTCTACACGGTGTATTAAAGCAAGTATCAATAAGGAGATGTGCGGCTATGTTTGAACAATTTGCTTTTTATTTTCCATTTAAGGATGTGGATAAGCAAATCCACTTGTATTTACCAGATCGTCTATCAGAAAGTAAAGAACGCTATCCTGTTCTTTACATGTTTGATGGGCATAACTTATTCTTTGACGAGATGGCGACTTATGGAAGGTCTTGGGATTTATTGGATTTTCTGGGTACCTACAATAAAGAGTTGATTGTTGTAGGGATTGAGTGCAGCCATGAAGACGGTGAGCGTCTCCGTGAATATTGTCCCTATTCAGTAGATACAGCGCATTTTGGTCAAATTGATGGTTATGGAGATCATTTTATGGATTGGCTAGTTAATGAACTAAAACCATTTATTGATGATAACTATCCAACCATTGCGGGGCGTGAGGGCACAGCAATTGCCGGTTCTTCTATGGGTGGCTTGATGGCTTATTATGCTGCAGTTGTTTATAACCAAACTTTTTCTAAAGCTGCTGCATTATCACCAGCTTTTGGTTTTTGTTTTGATGAATTAGTGGCTGAATTGGCACGCCAATCTATCGCCCAAGATACCCGTTTATACTTGTCATTTGGTGACCAAGAAGTTAATGAAGGTCGCTTAGATCAAGCTAGTTATCTTGAGCAAGCATTCTTAGATCGTGGTGGTGAAACTTATATGCATTTAGCAGCAGGTGGTGACCACTCAGAAGCTACATGGGCAGCACAAAACCACCTATACATGGACTTCTTATGGCATTAAATCATCTTTTTAAGTTACATGTAAAAAAAGCGACCGAGTATATCTCAGTCGCTTTCAATTTTGGAATTGGTCTTTTTATTCTTATTTGCGGCCGGTTACGTATGCATCTACAGCAATCAAAGCATCTGCAACGTCTTCAGCTGTGACGATATATGGCATGTTGTGAATTGTTTCCCCTTCAATTGTGGCCTGTTTCCCCACGCGAATCAAGGCGTCACGGTCTTCAGGATCCAAGTGTAATTCTTTTAGGGTAGTAGGTAAGTTTAAAGCTTGATACAGGTCGATGTAAGCATCAATTTCTTCAGTTGGACGATTTTCCATAAAAAGTTGTGTTAGCGTACCATAAGCAACTTTTTCACCGTGGGTTAGGTGATGAATGTCACCTTCTAAAGCTGTGAAACCATTATGGATAGCGTGGGCAGCAGCAAGACCACCAGATTCAAAACCAAGTCCACTAAGAAGTGTGTTGGCTTCAATAACATTCTCAACTGCTGGTGTGACTGCCTGTTTTTCAACGGCTTTAAAGGCTTTAATCCCGTCAGCGAACAAGACTTCCTTACTCTTGTCTCCAATCGCTTGAGCAGCTAAAGTTGTTTTCCCACCGGCCATGGTATCGTGGTTACCAGTCATCGTTGGGCGCATTTCAACTGCAGTTGCCAGTGCATCAGCGATTCCTGAAGCGAAGAAACGAGCTGGTGCTTGTGCAATAATTTGACTATCTAGTAGGACTAAGTCAGGATTCTTCTTGTAGAACCGGTATTTCTCAAAGGCGCCTTCCTCAGAGTAAATAACAGATAGCGCAGAAGTTGGTGCATCTGTAGAAGCAACTGTTGGTAAAATAGCTACTGGTGACTGTAGGTCATCCGCAATGGCTTTCCCAGCATCAATAGCTTTCCCGCCACCTAGTGCTAAAACAAGATTTACATCATTATCTTGGCCAATTTTTGTCACGCGATCAATCTCTGCAGTAGAAGCTTCACCTTGGAAGGGCTCACGGATAATGGTCATGCCAGCTGCTGTCAATGAGTCAGTTAGGGTTTCCCCAACAATTTCCCAAACAACATCATCTGCTAGCAGTAAGGCCTTATCACCTAACTTTTGGATGTAGTCTACAGCTACTTGACTTGTTAAAATATTTTTACCTTGAACATAATGTGCCGGACTTGCAAATACCCTAACCATAATAAACCTCCTAGTTTATGTTACAAAATTCACAATTGAAACCGCATATATAAAAGTAGGGAAATTGTTATTCCTATTTATATGTGAATTATATCACAAACGAAAAGGAAAGGGTACTATTTTAGGTTAAGTTTCGAGAGAATAAAATGTAATGAAGATATAAGATATTTTGCTTCCAATTGTGGTTCAGATTTGAGATAATGTAGCGCTGTAAGCAAAAATTCTAGAGTAAGTAAAAAAGCGAATAGCTTTTTTATTTTGTATTCAATATATAAGAAAAAGAGAAAGGAATTTATTGTGGAAGAAAAGAAAAACTTTTGGCAAGAATTGCCACGACCATTTTTTATTTTAGCGCCAATGGAAGATGTAACAGATACTGTTTTTCGTCATGTAGTTCAAAAAGCAGCTAAACCAGATGTTTATTTTACAGAATTTACCAATTCAGAATCATATGTACATCCAAAAGGTCGCGATTCATTAAATTCACGATTACTATTTACAGAAGATGAAAAGCCTATCGTAGCGCATATCTGGGGAGACAATCCTGAACATTTTGCGGCAATGGCTAAAGGGATGAATGAAATGGGCTATGCTGGTTTAGATATTAACATGGGATGCCCAGCCCCTAACGTTTTTAAACACGGCCGAGGATCAGGGTTAATCCTCCGTCCAGATGTAGCGGTTGAATTAATTCAAGCAGCTAAAGAAGGTGGCCTACCCGTTTCAGTGAAAACAAGACTTGGCCACCAAGACACGGAAGAATATAAAGAATGGCTTAGTCTGTTGTTAAAGCAAGATATTGCCAATTTATCGATTCATTTACGTACAAAGACTGAAATGTCTAAAGTAGACGCTCACTGGGAATTGATTCCAGAAATCAAAAAACTACGTGACGAAATCGCACCACAAACCTTATTAACCATTAACGGTGATATTCCAAACCGTCAAGTCGGTCAAGAATTAGTGGATAAATACGGTGTTGACGGCGTTATGATTGGTCGTGGGATTTTCCATAATCCGTTCGCCTTTGAAGAAGAAGCACGTGACCACACGCCAAAAGAATTGTTAGACCTATTCAGATACCACCTAGATTTATTCGACGAGAATGCTGCCAAAGACGGTCGTCCATATAAACCATTACGTCGTTTCTTTAAAATCTACATCCGCTCATTCCGTGGTGCCAACGACTTACGTATTGGCCTAATGGAAACTGAATCAACGGAAGAAGCACGCGCATTGCTAGATGAATTTGAAGAAAAATACCTAGCGGATGCATAATATAATTGCGAATATGATAAAAAGGCCACTTTCACGTGGTCTTTTTTAGGTGGTTTCTAAAATTTTTGATATTATAAGGGTGAACACGGAAGCAGTTATGATAGCAGATATTTATAGAAGAAAAGTATCAGGTCCTTAACTTGATTCGATAAGACGGTATGAAGATGACTATACGGATATTGGGTTGGCTTATTAACCTCATCGCATTATTCCTATTTCTAACCACCGCAACACTTATTTTAATGGGGGATTACGCTATGATCATTTTCATGCTCTTCCTCTTCCTAGCCTCCAAACTACCTTTAGCCATTAGATATTCAGAAGTCTTCGCAAGACTTCGAGAACCAGAAATTTTTCGGAAACTAGCCGGAGAAGGGCTTATCTTACTCGTCGCCATTATAATTCGGGTCTAGATCTATTCGGGCGTATTATTGCCATAACTTCTTGCAAAATAAAGAAACACATCTAAGCTGACAGAAAGCCTATTTACCTAAGGCCTCTGTCTTTTTTTGATTATTCTTGGGCCGATTTCCTAATTTCGGAACAGGGCGCGGGTTAGAAAACTTGTCTCAATAAACATGGAAGCGTTTGCATATAGAAAAAAGCAGTGCTAAGATGACAGTATTGGAAGCAATATTCAACAAAAAGGAGTGAAGAAATTATGATGGCGAAATTACAACGGTTTGGGGGCGCAATGTTTGTGCCGGTGCTGTTATTCTCGTTTGCGGGGATTGTATTATCATTTTCAATTCTTTTTCAAAATGAATTGATTATGGGTGGTCTCGCATCCGAGGGCAGTCTTTGGCGAAATATCTGGTCGGTTTTAGAATCTGGTGGTTGGACAGTATTTAATCAAATTGAACTATTATTTGTGATTGGTCTCCCAATTGGATTGGCTACGAAAGCGGCTGGTCGTGCCAGCTTGGAGTCATTTATTGTTTACATGACTTTCCAAAGTTTCCTGGCTAAAATCCTTGAAATTTGGGGGACGAACTTTGGGGTAGATTATACCGCAGAACCAGGTGGTGTCAGTGGGTTAAAACTGATCGGTAGTGTAAAAACATTGGATACCAATATTATTGGTGCCATTGCCGTAGCGGCTATTGTTGTTTGGCTACACAACCGGTACTTTGATACTAAACTACCAGACTGGTTGGGTGTTTTCCAAGGGTCAACATTCGTTTATATTTTAGGATTCTTCATCATGTTACCATTAGCCTTCCTAACAGCTTGGGGTTGGCCAGTTATTCAAGGTGGTATTGCAACATTACAGGGTTGGTTGGCGAGTTCAGGTGCCTTCGGTGTATTCGTATATGTATTCTTAGAACGTATTTTAATTCCAACAGGACTGCATCATTTTGTATACCAACCATTTACCTATGGCCCTGCAGTGATTGAAGGCGGGATTGAACGCGCTTGGTTAGATCAATTAAATGTAATTGCTTCAAATCCGGCACCTTTACGTGAACAATTCCCTGAAGGCGCATTTGGGTTGCATAATATGTCAAAAATTTTCGCACCGATTGGTATTTCAGCAGCTTTCTATGCGACAGCGAAAAAAGAAAAACGTCAAGAAGTATTATCCCTACTATTGCCAACAGCTTTCACAGCGATTATGGCTGGGATTACAGAACCGTTTGAATTTACTTTTCTATTTATCGCCCCACAACTATTCTTTATCCATGCCTTACTTGCAGCTTCACTAGGAACAACTATGTACTTATTCGGACTAGCAGGAGATATAGGTTCTGGTCTAATTTCAGTTGTTTCTAAATTTATTATTCCAATGTGGTCTAATCATTTTGGTGCAATTATCACTTGGCTAGTTATTGGTTTAATCTTCTCTGGTATTTACTTTGTGGTTTTCAGCTTGATGATTAATAAATTTGATTTGAAAACACCTGGACGTGAAGATGACGAAGAAGAAGTGAAAATGTACTCTAAACAAGACTATAAAGATAAAAAGAAACAAGAGGCAGCAGGTTTTGACCCAGACGATACGAGTCATGATCCGTCAGAGTCGAAAGCAAGTAGTAAAGCCATGACAAACTACGCAGAAGAAGCAGCTAATGATCCAAGTCGTGGCCGTTTTGCGGTAACAGCTTCAAACTATGTTGACTTACTTGGTGGTCCAGAAAATATTACTGATGTTAATAACTGTGCCTCTAGATTGAGGTTAACAGTTAAAGACCCAAATGCATTAGCCACTGATAAAGAGTTTAAAGAAAACGGAGCGCATGGAGTGGTACGTAAGGGTCAGGCGATTCAAGTTATCGTTGGACTAGATGTCCCACAAGTTCGTGATGAAGTGGACGTTGAAATTGCTAAACGGACAGGTAAAGCGAAAAATTAAGGAACAATTTCCGTAAGTTGGAACAAGTTCATAAATACTGAAATGCGAACAGAAGGTTGAATGGGTGATGAAAACGCTTAACTTTCTGTTAGCATAGAGGTATAGAAAAGTAGCGGTTAAACAATTGCATTAGGAGGAATTCATAATGACATTAAAGAAACAATCGATTCTTGTAGCAGGTGGGGGTTCAACTTTCACACCAGGTATCATCATGATGTTACTGGATAATTTAGATACTTTCCCAATCCGTCAAATCAAATTTTACGATAACGACGGGGACCGACAAAAACAAATTGCCGATGCCTGTGAAATTATCCTAAATGAACGCGCACCAGAAATTGAATTCGTGGCTACAACCGATCCAGCTACAGCTTTTACAGACATTAATTTCGTGATGGCCCACATTCGTGTCGGTAAATATGCCATGCGTGAACAAGATGAAAAAATTCCATTAAAATATGGAGTAATTGGTCAAGAAACATGTGGACCAGGTGGTATTTCATACGGTATGCGTTCAATCGGTGGCGTACTTGAATTGATTGACTATATGGAAGAATACTCTCCAGATGCTTGGATGTTAAACTACTCTAACCCAGCAGCAATCGTAGCAGAAGCGACTAGAAAATTACGTCCGAATAGCCGTATTATCAACATTTGTGATATGCCTGTAGGGATTGAATACCGGATGGCGGATATTTTAGGACTTAAATCTCGTAAAGACTTCGTCGTTCGCTATTATGGATTAAACCACTTTGGTTGGTGGACAGATATCCGTGACCACGAAGGTAACGATTTAATGCCCAAATTAAAAGAGTGGGTTCATGAACATGGTTATGTAACGCCAGAAGAATTGGCTGATGCTTCTGAAGAGGAAGTGGAAGAAAGTTGGATGCATACCTATGAAAAAGCCAAGGAAGTATCTTGGTTGGATGAAGATACGCTGCCAAATACCTACCTAAAATACTACCTATACCCTCAAGATGAAGTAGCAGTAGCTAATCCAGACTATACGCGGGCCAATGAAGTAATGGACCATCGTGAAAAACAAGTGTTCTCAGAATGTAACCAAGTAGTGAATTATGGTTCAGGTGCCAAAATGACATTAAAAGCAGATGATCACGCCTCATATATTGTCGATTTAGCGAGAGCCTTGGCGTATAATACGCGTGAAAGAATGTTGTTGATTGTGCCAAACAATGGATCAATCGTGAACTTTGATCCGACAGCCATGGTAGAAATCCCTTGTATCATTACATCAAACGGACCTGAACCATTGGTAACGGGCGAAATTCCGCGCTTCCAAAAAGGTTTAATGGAGCAACAAGTGGCCGTTGAAAAATTAGTGGTTGAAGCTTGGAGCGAAGGTTCTTATCAAAAATTATGGCAAGCTATTACCTTATCAAGAACCGTGCCAAATGCACGCGTAGCCAAACAAATTCTGGATGATTTAATTGAGGCAAACACATCATACTGGCCTGAGTTATCTTAATCTACTAAATGTAAACGCTTTTGATATAATAGGAGTGGGCCGAGGTCCACTCTTATTATTTTGGAGGCATTTATGAAACCTATAGAAAATATCTATAACGACTTGTATAGTAAATTAACTGAAAATGAAATCTATATTTTTGACTATATCATGAAGCATAGTCAGACGGTTAGGAAGATGTCTATCACTGAATTAGCAACAATTTTGGCTGTTTCAAAATCGACGATTTCACGTTTTACCCAAAAAATTGGCTTTTCAGGTTATGCGGAATTCAAGTTTTACCTCAACAATGAAGCAGATAATCAACGGCATGATAGTGAAATTGATCCAATGGGGCAGTTAGCAGCCGATACCCAAGATACCTTTAAGATGTTCAGTAATATGCAGGTTGAACCCATTGTTGAAAGTGTTTTTGATGCGGATAATGTGTTCTTATATGGGACTGGATGGGCGCAAAAGAACGCTTTAAATGATTTTAGAAGAAGTATTTTATTGAACAATAAATTTTCTATCGATATTTCAGCACCTTTGGAGCTAAAAATTGCGAGTGCATCTATTAAACCTGGAGATGTGCTGATTGTGGCGTCTTTTAGCGGCAATGTGGCATTGATTGAACGAGAATTGAAAATCTTTAAGAGTAAAGGGGCCATCCTGATTGCGGTGAGTGAAATGCATACCAGTTTATTAGCTAGCTTAGCCGATTATACAATCTATTTTAAAACAACACGCTTTGATTATAAGGATGAAGCCTTTGCATCTATGTTACCTATCCACCAAGCCACCAACTTATTAGCAATCGCCTATTTTGAATATGTGCGAAAACAAGAACGATTACAGAAAGAAAATGAGGAGCGTGACCTATGACCAGAAAAAATTTAAGTCGAATGGTACATTTTGTGATTATATTACTGGTTATTGCACCCATCTTATATGTTGCCCTATTAACTTTCCAAGGCAACGCGCAAGGACTGGGTTTACTAGAAAACTTGACCACGAATGTCTCTACAGTGATTTCACTAATGTCTGTATGTATCCTGCCTTTTGCGGGCTTTTTAATCAAATCTAAGTGGGATAAAATTGACCAAACACAAGATAGTCTAGGGCAATTTTATATCAGTTTATTACTTATCTTGATTGGTTTCTTATTGATTGGCAACACCGGAATGGCCATCTTGATTTTTATTTTAATTGCCTTTAGTGTTGTGATTTTAAAAGTGAGACTGGGAGATGCCTTCCAAGTCCTTTTCAAATCACCGAAGCATAATATTAGCCACTTTGCTGGTGAAATGGCCATGCTATTGATTGCAGCCTTTATTCGTTTTGCTATCTGGCGGATTAGTACGGGTAGCTAATGTCTGAGTGTTAATAGAGGATTTGACTTCACTTCACATTATGTTTTTGTGAATTAAATGGTTTGAGTTATAATCGAATTAGATTGACAAGTTACTGATATCAAAATGGATAAAAAGGAGCGTTAATTTAGTTGAAACTGTTAACATTAAATACTCATTCTTATGGTGAAGATGATCAAGATCAAAAATTAGCTTTTATTGCGCAATCGATTGCTGAGTGGGATATCGATGTAGTGGGCTTACAAGAAGTAAATCAGAAAATTATTGGACATCGAGTAGACGTTAAAAATATTGTGAACTTTGTCCCTATGGATGGGCAAGTAAATGTTAAAGAAGATAATTTTGCTATGCGTTTAGTAGCATTATTAGCGGAATTAGGCAAAACCTACTATTGGGCGTGGGCTATGACTCATATTGCGCATGACACAATGCAAGAGGGTGTAGCGATTTTATCAAAATACCCAATTGATAGCGTCACTAGCTATAACGTATCAAAAAGTCATAATTGGTATGACTATAAAACACGGCGTATTCTTACGGCTAAGATCACTAAACCAAATGGCGAAAGCTTTATGGCGGTTTCTGGCCACTTCTCATGGTGGCACGGGAAAAATAATGAAGAATTTCATTATGAATGGCAAGAAACTGAAAAATACCTGGCTAGAACTAAGTTGCCAATTTATTTTATGGGTGACTTTAATAATCCTGCCGGGACAGATGGTTATGACTACATGGTGTCAACGGCTATTCCAATTACAGACTCGTATATGATTGCAGAAGAAACTATCGGCGGACCGACAGTACTGAAAGAAATCGGTGGCTGGACCGGGCTTAAAGAACAAATTCGTATTGACTATATCTTCGTACCTAAAGGTGTCGCAGTACAAAAATCCGAAGTTGTGTTTGATGGAGAACGTCAGCAAGCCGTATCAGACCACTCAGGTGTACTAGTAGAAACTATTGACTAGAAGCTAAATATAAAGATAAATATTGAAACTACGTATGTAAATATGGCAACATTAGAATGATTACTAGCTAAATTTTCTGATTTATCTACAATATTTAAGGCTAACAAATGTTAGAAGTAGCAAGAAGAAGGGCAGTATTTTTAATTAAATAAAACATTTAAAAGGACCGTGAGAGTGGGAAATTCTCGCGGTTTTTTTGCTATAGTTAAAAAAAAAGATGCAAACGGTTGCACAAAAGTGTTTTACAGTGTATAATTTGTTTTGAGTTATGAAACCGTTATCAAAAGGGTGTAAATGAAGGAGCGAAAAAAATGAAGAGACTGTTTACGTTTGAATTTTGGCAACAATTTGGGAAGGCTTTGATGGTTGTTATTGCAGTTATGCCAGCTGCAGGTTTAATGATTTCAATTGGTAAAACCATTCCCTTATTTGCTGAAAATATTAGTTTTTTAGTCACTACGGGCGGCGTGTTAGAGTCAATTGGTTGGGCCATTATTGGTAACCTGCATTTATTATTTGCGATTGCAATTGGTGGTTCATGGGCTAAGGACCGTGCTGGTGGAGCCTTTGCGGCAGCTGTTGCTTTTGTCTTAATTAACCGGATTACAGGTGCCTTGTTTGGCGTTACAGCTGAAATGTTAGCTGATCCTGCTGCTGTGACAAGCACGGTATTTGGTCAAACGATTCCTGTAAATGGCTACTTTACTAGTGTTCTAGAAGCGCCAGCTTTAAACATGGGGGTATTTGTAGGGATTATTTCAGGTTTTATTGGGGCGAGTGCCTACAATAAATACTACAACTATCGTAAATTACCAGAAGTGTTGTCCTTCTTTAATGGTAAACGCTTTGTACCATTTGTCGTGATTGCATGGGCATTAGTGACTGCTTTAGGTTTAGCAGTTGTTTGGCCAGTGATTCAATCAGGTATCAACGCATTTGGTCAATGGATTGCAACTTCTCAAGATACTGCGCCAATCTTAGCGCCATTTATTTTTGGTACTTTAGAACGTCTATTGTTACCGTTTGGTTTACATCACATGTTAACCATTCCGATTAACTACACCGAACTTGGTGGTACATATGAAATTTTAACGGGTGCGCAAGCGGGTGCACAAGTAGTTGGACAGGACCCATTATGGTTAGCTTGGGCAACTGACTTAGCAAACTTCAACAATGCTGGTGACACGCAAAATTATCAATTTGTACTAGAAAATTGGGTGCCTGCTCGTTTCAAAGTTGGTCAAATGATTGGTTCCTCAGGTATCTTGATGGGGTTAACCTACGCAATGTACCGCAATGTTGACCAAGATAAGAAAGATAAATATAAACCAATGTTTATTTCAGCTGCAGCTGCCGTTTTCCTAACTGGGGTAACTGAACCATTGGAATACATGTTTATGTTCATCGCTATGCCTTTATATGTGGTGTATGCGGTGATTCAAGGGGCGGCATTTGCTATGGCAGATGTGTTAAGCCTACGTGTGCATTCATTCGGGACTATTGAATTCTTGACCCGTATCCCATTATCAGCGCAAGCCGGTATTATGGGTGACGTGATTAACTTCATCTTGGTGACACTGGTATTTGGTGTATTAACATACTTTATTGCAAACTTCATGATCAAGAAATTTAAATATGCAACACCTGGTCGTTTAGGTAACTACGAAGAGGGATTGGGGGCTGAACAAGCTAGTAAATCAGCTGACGGCCAAACTTCAGCCATTGCCTCAAATGCGAGCGAGCAACAAATTGCCGATGTTATCTACTTATTAGGTGGTAAAGAAAATATCGATTATGTAGATGCATGTATGACGCGGTTACGTGTGACAGTGAAAGATACTGAAAAAGTCGCAAGTGACCAGTTTTGGAAGGCTGCAGGTGCTATGGGCTTAATGGTTCGAGGTACTGGGGTACAAGCCATTTACGGACCAAAATCTGACATCTTAAAATCTGACATCAACGACTTATTGGACGCTGGTACTGCTATTCCGGCACCTTCTGACAAGGTAACAGGCAAGTCGGCTTCCAGTGAACCGGCGGCTGTGTCTGAGAAATCGGCTTCATCTGGTCAAGCATCACCTGTTTTTGCACCGGTTGCTGGTCAATTATTAGATATCTCACGTGTAAATGACCCTGTATTCTCGGAAAAAATGATGGGTGACGGTTACGCTGTCGAGCCTGACACAAACGCTAAAACTGCTAAAGTTTATGCGCCAGTAGCTGGTAAAATCGTATCGATCTTCCCAAGCCATCATGCAATCGGGATTCAAACGAGCGATGACCTTGAAGTATTGATCCACATGGGGATTGATACCAACAATTTTGACCCGGAAATCTTTGGTTTAAAGGTAGCCGTGGACCAAGAAGTGACTGCTGGTCAAGAGCTTGGCGAAATTAACTTACACGCCATCGAAGAGGCTGGTAAAGAAAAAACAGTAATCGTGGTTGTGACAAATAGTGAATCTATTGACCGGATTGAATTAGCTAACGTAGACCAACAAATTGATGGCGGTCAAGAAGCAGGTAAAATTCACTTTTAATATAGTCATAAAGAAAAATATCGGCTTGATTTTTTACCGCTTGAAGAAGGTAAATCTTAGGGTCAGCTAAGTCGATTAGGAGGATAGTTAATGGTTAGAGGCCATTAGCTATTTTTCTATCTTTATATGTAAGCGGTTACTTTTTAAGTATAACAATAAAAAATAGAAATGAGGAAAACCATTGGATTCAGCAGCTTTATATCACCGACCGGAGAGTGAATTTGCCTATTTATATGATGAAGATACCGTCCATATTCGCCTGCGGACCAAGAAAAATGACGTAGCCCAGGTGGACTTGTTGGCGGGGGATACCTATCTACATTATTCGGAGGCTTGGTACCGGACCAATCAGGAAATGATGAAAGTCGCCTCTAGTGACCTCCATGACTACTGGCAGTGTGAGTGGCCATTAGCGCCCAACCGTCTAGCTTATGCCTTTCGTGTCCAGGACTTTGACGGGAATCAGGTCTTTTATTGTGATCGCGGAGTTTACCCAGCAGATGATGTCCATATTTTAGGACAAGTCAATGCTTATTTCCGCCTGCCATATTTTCATGAAAGTGACCGGGTTAAGACGCCAGCTTGGGTGAAAGATACGGTCTGGTATCAGATTTTCCCTGAACGGTTTGCGAACGGAGACCCCACAAATGACCCAGAAAACACCTTGCCTTGGGGTTCAAGGGCCCATCCCCGTCATGATGACTTCTATGGCGGAGACTTGCAAGGGATTATCGACCATCTGGATTATTTGGCTGATTTGGGGATCACTGGCATCTATCTTACCCCGATTTTTAAAGGGGACACCAATCACAAATACGATACTAGCGACTATATGACCATCGATCCAGCCTTCGGTGACGCTGAATTATTTGGCAAAATGGTCAGCCAAGCTCATGCTCGGGGCATTCGAGTAATGCTAGACGCTGTCTTCAACCATATCGGCTATGCATCCAGCCAATGGCAAGACGTCTTGGATAATCAAGACCAGTCTATCTACAAAAATTGGTTTCATATCCAAGACTTTCCTGTTCAAGCCTTTGGGGCGATTGACTATAGTGGCGGCGAGCGGTTTGACCGCCAGCAATTGACCTATCAGACTTTTGCCTTTGAACCCCACATGCCCAAATTAAATACGGCAAACCCTGAGGTAAAAGCCTACTTGTTAGACGTTGCCCGTCACTATATTCAAGCATTTGATATCGACGGCTGGCGGTTAGATGTAGCCAATGAAGTGGACCATCAATTTTGGAAAGACTTCCACCGGACTTGCGTCAATTTGAAAGAAGATTTCTATATTGTGGGCGAAATCTGGCATTCAGCCCAGCGTTTCCTTGAAGGGGACGAATTCCATGCCATCATGAATTATCCGATGACAGACCAAATCAAGGACTTCTTTTTTGGACCGACAGGATCGATAGGACTGACATCAAAAGATCAAATAGGCGATGAGACAGCAAATCGTGAGCTGACCAACCAGCAGTTTATGGACCGGATGACGAGTCAACAAATGCTTTACCGAACGCAAACCAACCAGGCCCAGTTTAACCTATTAGATTCACACGACACCGACCGAATCATCACCCGGGCCAATTACGACAAGGATAAAGTCCAGTCAGCTCTTGCTTTCACCTTCCTTCAAACCGGCACGCCTTGCATCTATTACGGCACGGAAATCGGTCTGGACGGTGGCGACGACCCAGACAACCGCAAATGCATGGTCTGGGAAAAGGATAAGCAAGACCAAGCGATGTGGCAATTTACCAAGGACCTGATTCAAATGCGACGGAACTATAGTGACCTCATCAATTTGGGGACCCTAGACTGGTCACAGGACTTGCCTAGTGAGCGAATTTTAGCCTTTACAAAGACTTACCGAGGACAAACTTTGCGCGCCTATTTTAACCAGGGTAATCAAGACCTGCAGATTGGTCTAGATAAAAATACAAAAATTGTCCTCACAAACCTTGCAGAATTTGAAGGCGGTTACATTCAAGTGAGACCGGGAACCTACATGGTTAGTGTAAATTAAGCTAGTCGACAGTAAAAGATACTTTGCAATATATTGAAAGTAAAAAAATATTTTTAAAATTTATACGAAAACGGTTGCAAAGAAAATAATCATATGCA
>NZ_JBOEQF010000038.1:0-16069 GCF_050689315.1 Aerococcus sp. L_32 | reverse complement strand
CGAATACTAAACCTTCAATATATCTTCGTTTTAAATAATTAAAAGCGCCGTATTTAAAAAAACGGCGCTTTTAATTATTTATTTTTTTTCTTAGTAGAATACTTCTGTTGCAATTCGTAGGTTTGAATCATTACTTCTTGTTCACGTTTTTCATCGTCATTTAAGTAATCATCTTCATAATCAGTTAACAACCTATCAACTAAATCACTAAAACTGCTAAAATGTCCCATTGTAATCAAGGCATTGGCTCGATTCAATACATTGTAACTAATTCGTGCAGTAGTTGTTTTATTATTAGCATTATTTTTGGAATTTTTAGCTTGATAAGGAGCTGTTGGATGTGGAGTTTCTATACGCTTTGAACTTAACAAATCCTTATTTTTATCTTTTTTTGAACTCAACAAATTTCTGTTTTCAGCCACAATATCCCCCCTATTTGCTTTCTAAACGTTCTAGCAATTCGTTTGTTATATTTTCATATATTTTAAATACATCTTTATCGTGTCTATCATGATCCGTGGTTAAATTAGGGTCACCAATGCCCATTACATCATATCTTTTTAAACGCTCCATATTTTTAATAACATTTTCAAACATATTATTTTCTCCGAATTCCTCGGTAGCTCTATTTAATATATTTTGATCTACTTTAGATGTGTTTTTTAATAAAACAGGTAAAATACCTAATACATCGTAATCAGCATCATAATTTTCGATTAGCTGATTTAAATAAATTACATAACCTAGAGCTCCATCTAAACTCCGTTCTTGAGTTTGCATTACAATTACTACCTGATCACTAGCCATTAAAGCATTATCTGTATATAAGGAAATTGTAGGCGGTGTATCAATAATAATAAAGTCATAATCATCTTTTATAGGACGTAAAGTCTTTGAAAGATGTTTTGTTCTATCTGTTCTAGATTTATATTCTTCTTCTAAAAAAATCGGAAATGAAACAAAATCTGCAAAAGATGGTAATAAATCTAAATTTTCTACTATAGGAGTGATTATAGATTTTAAATCATTATCACTAATTGCAGACATCAATGTTTTATCGAACTTAACTACCTTTTTGTTAATTCTTTGAGCTGTTTTTAACAATAGGGATGTGGCATTGGCTTGAGGGTCTATATCAGCTACTAATGTTCTATAACCTTTTCTAGCTAAACAATATGCAATCATTGATGAATTAGTAGTCTTACCTACCCCACCTTTAGCATTACCAAATGTAATAATCGTTGTCATAATTTTCCTCCAATAAAAACGGTAGATTATCTACAATCTACAATCTACAATCTACAATCTACAATCTACACTTATATTACAAAAAAAAGCCTTATTTATCAAGGGTGAATTCAATCTACAATCTACAATCTACAATCTACAATCTACAATCTACAATCTACAATCTACACGTTATAAAACTCTATTTACTTTGCTTTTTTGTGAGGTTATGCTTTTTTTGTAAAACATTTGAATAAACAATCAATCTACATCATCAAAGATAAAGATTGTAAAAGCGTAGGGGACAAGCTGCGTCGATTAAGAATCGGAATAAGGGGACACGTGACGCCTAGGCGACTTCGAAGAAACTGGGATAGGGGATTTATGCTATTACTGCACACATAGCACCCTGAATGGTGACCACGGCCAATTAGAACAGGTGGGGAGGTAATTGTGAGTCGAAAGCTCGGTAACTTTAAACAATGCTCTTAGGGACAATTTTAAGAGGGTTTAGAGTGTAGCAAAGCTACCAACGTGTGCAGATGTATATCAAGCGACCAACGAGGTTGACGGAAGTATATTTGTTGTATCCTAATTTGAGCATATTTTATTTTTTTATGCTCGGGTAGGGATACAACTATGTGCTCAGCTCCCTTTCTCAGTTTCTGGAAGGTATCATTTAGTTTTTTTCTGGTAAAATGTATAAAAAACGAAGTAAGTATAGTACTTACTTCGTTAAATAGTTTTATTAGGAGGAAAACATGTCTACAGAAGAATTAAATAAACAACCTGATGGTGTTATTGTAAATAATCAATTAATTACAACTGATGAGATTATTGAGAGAACTAAAGTTTTTTTTAGAGATAGAATAGCTGCAAACCATTTAAGAAACACTGAAAAATTAAATGATATTGATAAGTTTAAAATAAATCCTTTTTTGATGAAATACCTTGCGAATTTTTTTACAGGTAGTATGGATAATGAGAGTTTGGCTCGAGTTCTTGTTTATCCTCGAGTTTTAGGTACATCTATTAATACAACTTTCGGTACACAAATGCAATATTTTGTTAATGAAGTACTAGGTAGTCAAGGTTCATTATCTAGTGGAATCGATATTGAATTTGTTGATCGGATTGATGGCATGAAAAAATATTGTCAAATAAAAGCCGGTCCAGAAACGATTAATAAAGATGATGTTAAAACTATTAAAGATCATTTTAAAGGATTAATTAATTTAGGTAGAACTAATGGTATTGCTATTTCTCCGGTTAATTGTGTTGTTGGTCTTTTTTATGGTTCTGAAGATCAATTAAGTGGACATTACAAAGCAATTAATGAAGATTATCCTGTTTTTGCAGCTCAAGAATTTTGGCATAGACTAACAGGAGTAGAAAATTTTTATGATATTATTTCTGATGCAGTTAGTGAAGTTGGCGATGAATTTGATGGACGTGAAGTTATGGAAAGTATCATTCAAAATTTAGCAAATCAAATTGGAGAAGAAGAAGGATTTTAATTATTAAATTGGTTAAGGTACTTAATTGCTGCTAAACCAACTGCTTTTGCTAAATTTACTGGTACTGCGTTTCCAATTTGTTTATATTGGCTACCTACGTTACCTTTAAATTCCCAGTTATCTGGAAAGGATTGTATACGCGCATATTCACGAACTGTAAATGGTCTTGTTTCATCTGGATGACATCTTTCTGTTTGTTTTTGATTCGGCGAAGTAGTAAGAGTTAGGGAAGGTTCATCCCATGATATACGGCGAGCCATCCCTCTCTTACCTCCACCAGAGTTCCACGAAGCACCTAAATATTCTTTTGCTATATTTTCTGGTAAATCTACCCAACAACCGCCCGCAGGAACTAAATCTAACACCTTATATTTTTTTTCAGAATATGCCATCCCATCAGATTTTGGTACATTTTTTAAGGCATCTTTTAAAACAGGTTTATATTCAAAAGCTTTTGGTAATTTAAAACTAAATTTTTCTTTTTTAATTAAATCTTCTCTGATACCAACTATAAAGATTCGTTGTCTTTTTTGTGCAACACCATAGTCCCAGGAATTTAGAACATTCCAATATACGTGATAACCAATAGATTTAAATATTTTTATCATTGTTGTTAAGGTTGCACCGTTATCATGGTTTACCAAACCTTTTACATTTTCAGCAATAAACATTTTTGGCTTTATTTTATCAATGAGTTGTGAATATGGATAAAATAAAGTCCCTCGTGTATCTGCGAAACCTTGTCTTTTGCCAGCATAACTGAATGATTGACATGGGAATCCCCCTGTAAATACATCAATATCCTTAATATTTTCAAAAAAGTGATTTTCTGGTTTATTTTTTTGATTTACTAAATCATTAATATCACCATCATAAACATTCCAGTCAGGTCTGTTATGATTCAATGTCTTAACAGCATCTCTATCTATTTCTATAGCACCTTTATTATCAAAACCAGCCATTTCTAGACCAAGGGCAAGCCCCCCAGCGCCGGCAAAAGCTTCAAGTGACGAATATTTTTTGTTATTAACTACTTTAGAAATATCCACATATTCATTTAATTGATAATCAAATCTATTTAATAATTCAGGATCATTATCAAATAAAGATAATTGTTTGATATGTGTTTCATTTGAAGAAATTACATCTTTTTCAGATGTAATTTCTTCAAATGATAAATCTAGTTCTTTCATCATATGAAATACATTAGTTTTTATAGGATTAAAATCACCATTTAACATAGAAGAGAGTTGAGTTTTGTTAATATTTAGTCTTTCGGCTAGTTCCGCTTGTGTTTTAATATTACACTCATTCATCTTATTCAATACTACTGATTTATTTATTCTCATATAGATCTCCCACTTTTATTTTTTTGGGTTATTAATATTATTATTAATAACCCAAATTATAAAAGAGTTTTTTTCCCTCGTCAATAAGAAAGTATATTAATTGCTAGTCACATTGCATATTTTTTTGTATACTAGATGTAATTAAGTTTATATACTAGATGTAATTAAGTTTATATACTAGATGTAATTAAAAAAGAGGAATTGCGCCAACAATTCCTCAAACAAAGTTAATTCGTATCAGATACGGACTATACATTAACGAAACCGCCCTACTTTTTTTGGATATGGCGGTTTTTATTTATTATTGTTATTTTGAACAGAAACGATAGCTAATATTAACATACCGAACTGAAACAAAACGTTAAGTTGGTCCCAAGTTATCAAATGGGATATTCCTTGTTCAAGTGGGACAAATTATTTTCTAACCTTTTAAAAGTGGTCATAAAATCTCACTCCTTTTCTTAACTTTGTGTTATTAAAGCAAGTGTGTATGTCCGTTCCTAATTAACTTTGTTAATTCAGTATATCATGAATTAAAGCGATATTTGAGTTTTTACTAGGCGAGACAGTTCCAAATTCCTAAAATGTAAAAAGAACTATTCATTTAGTTAAAGAAAATTGACATATTTTATTTAGGTAATATAAATACCTTTTTTGTATATTATATAAGGTACGCACTATTGAAGAATCACATAATCTTTTATGTAAAAGGCTAGTGTCCCACCTATTTTTCATTGCTCTTAGGGGGAATTTTAAGAGGATTTAGAATGCAACAAAGCTATCAACATATGTAGATGTATATCAAGTGACCAAACGTGTTTGGCGGAAGTGTGCAATTATGCGCTCAATTCTCTCACTCATTTTCTGGAAGGTATTATCTTTATTATTAAAAGGGTTCAAATTAAAGTGATTAATTTGAACCTTTTTTCCTATGGCGCAAAAGAGTACTTTTACTAATACTAGTTAAGTTATGAAACTGCACAAAGACATCGAATGAATCTTCTCAATTATTTCTCAATTCATACACGCCTCATTTTACTATTCAGAAGAGAGGGGACGAAATGTGTGAACAGACAGGGCTAGTGTTTTTTCAATTACCTTTGATAGTCTAAAGATTTTCTGTTCTAGTAATTCCTGATAAATTTCAGCGGATTCACCTTCAAAGCAACTTTCTATTAAACCGAAAAACGGTTTTCCTACTAGGTATTCATCCTTAACCGCACACACTTCTTTATTATAAAATCCGTAGTGAAACATACAACTCCGGAAACTACTATTAAATATGGACCTGTTCTCTACTTCCTTCATCAATGAAGAGCTGTTAGGGATTTCTATTTTATCTAATCGCTTCAAGCTTTCATTTACATAATAAGCGGTAATATACTGGATTCGAAGAAGCCAAGGGTTTTTCTGATCTAAATATCTAGGAAGTTCATATCCCACAAAATTTACTGTCGATAAAGTATGTAATAAAAAAAGCGTGACTTCCTTCCCATCTTCTATATAAGGGAAGCGATTAAAATTTTTATTAGTATTGTAATCCTGGTAAAGCCAATCCATAGATATTTCATTTTCGCTAATAAGAATATCTGATTCAAACAAAACTAAGTCTTGAGAAATCCTCTGAAGGACTGAACCTAGAAAGACAGAGAATTCAAAAATATCCTGACTATTCTCTTCTCTTAGGGAAAACGAGGGATTTTGAAGCAAGAAACTTACAAACTGTGTATTACCTACAATATGACCTTCATTATTACAATATACACCAAGGTTATAATGTAAATTCCAAGGTTGCAGCCATTTAAACCTCAATCTTTCTTTAAACTCCTTATCCTGTTGAGAATCCGCTAGCTTAATTTGCTTAATGGATTTCCCATAACTGTTACTGAAAAGTTTGAGTTTATTTCTAATTTTTTTATAACTAATTGACGACTGAGGTAATTGATTATCATCGAGGTTATACTCCAAAAAATTTAGGGCTTCGTTGCAACATAAACAAATATAAGGAAGTAACATTAAACTTGCAGGTGACTTCATATGAAGGCCTAAGTACTTTAGCGTTTCTACATCGTTCTTGATTAAGGATAACGAACCAGCTTTAAGGAAAACTTTCTTTTTAATAATAGAACTCCTCCGTTCTTTTTTATAAGTGTACAAAATTATCTTCATTACCATACAGTACTCTTTTTTTTATTTCAATAGTACTAAGAGGTTAGCTAAATTGATACAGATTCTGGTCAATGGTGTCTATATGTATACGGCGTATCTCATTTTTATATAGTTATTTGACACTCTAAATCTACGTGAACAAGATTACAAAATTAACTATTTTTGGTGCCTGTATTAGGTACACCCATAATCGACTATCTAAAGAGAATAGTTTTGAGTCAAAAAAGGACCGCCTTTGATATGAAAAAGCGGTCCTTTTTTCCTGTCTTATAAATGATCGATTATGAGACTGTTTTGAGAAGCGACTCTTTCTTCTCTAAAAGCGCTCTTTTTTAGTCTCAAAAGTTGTATCAATATCTATGTATCTTTAACCACCCTTTGTGATACAATGAGGGTAACAAAGGGGGTTAGAACTGTGAGTGGATATATCTACGGATACGCGCGCGTCAGCACGCAACACCAGGATCTGAACCGGCAGCTAGACTTGCTAGCGGAACAAAATTGCAACGAAATCTTGACGGAGAAAATGACAGGGACTAAGAGCAATCGTCCTGAGTTGAACCGTCTAAAGGATAAATTGCGACCTGGGGACACGGTAGTGGTGGAGAGCTTTTCCCGCTTGGGACGAAGTACCAAGGATCTGATTGACCTGGTCACCTACTTCGAGGAGCAGGACGTGACG
The DNA here is from genome assembly GCF_050689315.1 of Aerococcus sp. L_32. Taxonomy (NCBI): domain Bacteria; kingdom Bacillati; phylum Bacillota; class Bacilli; order Lactobacillales; family Aerococcaceae; genus Aerococcus; species Aerococcus sp. L_32. The sequence goes on along the minus strand of NZ_JBOEQF010000038.1, from coordinate 9,125 downwards.
CTGGTCAGCCTGAAGGAGAACTTCGATACAACCACCCCGCAGGGGAGGCTCATGATGACCGTCTTCCAGGCCTTCAGCCAGTTCGAGCGTGATTTGATTGTGGAGCGCACGAAAGAGGGGCTCCAGAGTGCCCGTGCCCGAGGTCGGATAGGCGGAAGACCACGCGTGAACAAACGTGATATTGAACGAGCCGTGAAACTGTATGAGAGCAAAGCGTATAGTGGCAAAGAGATTACAGAAATGACTGGTATCAGTAAATCTACTCTCTATCGATATATAAAGAGTAAGAAAAAATAATAATTACAACATGTAGGGAGCACTGCTGCAATAGAAAATCATCCAGCCAAAATACGCCTAAGATGACGTTCTAGGCAGTGTAAATGTATCTGGCATGTATTTACAAGATATGGATTGTAACGTTTCTCAAATCGACTTAAATTCGTTCAAAATATAAACCTATTCGCTATGTAATTAAAAAAACACGCTCATGTTCTTGAACGTGTCCTATTATATTGTTTTGTAATTTTTACAGGATATTTAATTTTTCTAGCAGTTTTTCAAATTCGTAAAAATCGTGAACGACATAGTCTGCAGCTAACGTTTGGTTATCATTTTCAAAATCGAAGAAAACAGTATGCCAATCACAATTTTTACCCGCTTGGATATCATTATGATAGTGATCACCAATATACAAAATTTCCTCATTGCTGATACTTAATTTATCTTCAACATATTTAAAAATTTGACGAGATGGTTTAGACCAGCCTACAGATTCGGATATAAATACCTTGTTCTTTGGAAAATATTGACCTATTTGAAGTGCTTCAATTTTATCTTTCTGATCTGCTGTTGGGCCGTTTGTTAAAATGAATATTTTTAAATTTGTTTCATTTTTTAGCCTAAATAACACTTCATTTACTTTCTCTCTAGTCATTATTTTAGTCCGAAAAAATCGATATAGAACGTCAAAAAGTTTAGCTAAGTTATTAGATATTGATTTTCCAAAATAACTATAAGTCCTTTTTACCCTATCAATTTTATACGTTTGTTTATCTTTATACCCTGTTGAAAACAAAGAATATTCTTCTAACGAAAATCTTTGTAATTCCATGTTAAAGTCATCGAACGTGATATTTAAAGCACAATACCTTTCCTCCATTAAATTAAAAACATTTCTATATATATCAAATCGATCATATAAAGTATCATCTAAATCAAATCCTATAGCTTTAATTTTCATTCAATCACCCTTTAATAATCGTTCTATTCCCACTTTAACACCGTCTTTATTGTTCGATAGTGTCACAAAATCAGATATATTTTTAACTTCTTCAATTGCATTTCCCATTGCAATTGCATGCCCTGCCCTTCCCATTAATTCAATATCATTTGTGCCGTCACCTATTGCAATCGTATCTTTCATATCTATATCTAAATAATTGGCTAAATATTCAAGCGCAGTACCTTTGTTCGTATCAATAGGTAAAAATTCAACTAAATAAGGTTGAGTAAATATTGTTCTTAGTCCTGGTATGGTAGACTCCAAAACTTTGTTTTCAATCTTTTTTCGTTCACTAGGATGATAGAAAATCAAGGATTTGAGAATATTGGTATTTTTAGACTCCTCAATATCTAAATATCTGATGGTTGTTTTGTTTAATTTTTCCTCGTGATCCATAAATTCATTATTCTGTGGCGAAAATCGATAATAGTTAAACTCATCTAAAATTGACATATCCAATTTGTAATCTTCAAATTGGGTTAACAATTCCTTAAATAGTTTATTCGTTATCTGATCACTCTTAACAATGGTTTTATCATTATTCAAAATTAGTGAGCCATTTAGTGCGATGACGTAAACTAACTCGTACAATTCTGGGGATAGCAGGTTTTTGATCCCGTCAACTAAACGTCCTGTCGAAATAACAATTTTAATACCCTTTTCACAAATAAGATGGATAAGAAAGTCATTTTGGGCCGGTGTAACTATATTTTGACTATTTAGAAGTGTGTCATCCATATCAATAGCAATTAGTTTCATATTTTCTCCTTTTAAAAAGGGCTATGACTGTTATGTCACTGCCCCTTTGTTCGACTATAGTATTATTTTATTCTAAACCGTCATCGGGATTACCTTGATTCCAAATAGGTTTTCCATTAATCAAGTCATCTACTGTACCGATTTTATATCCTTTAGAATAATAACCGTCTAGAACCCCTAATTTTTGGAAAACAGTTTGTTTGTATGCAATTTCTGCATTCCATTCAACAATATCTAAAATTTGTAGCGCTTTATTTAAAGCTTCAATTCCGTCATTTCCTGGTGTTAAGATTAAGACACCGTGACTATCAAGTAAGTATTCTTTAGGAAGTTCGATCCCTTTTTCTAATTCTGTTTTTACAATATGTGCTAGTTCAGGGGTTGTATTTGGTTCAAATTCTAATACTTTAATATGTTTTACCTTTTGAGTTGATTCAGTCAGGTTTGGCATATCTAAATGACTAGTTGCCCAAAACATTGAATTTGGTGCATGTGCATGGAATACAGATCTAATTTCTGAATTGGTATGATAACAAGCCATATGCATGTTGATTTCTCTCGTTAAACTACCCTCTCCTGCAACAACTTCTTCTGTATCGGGATCTACTACTAGTACTTGCGCTGGTGAAATATCACCATAAAACGTTTCAGACATCATACTTGGCGTCATAATGATGTATTCTTTTCCGTCTGTATCCGTATGTTTAAAAGAAAAATTACCACCTGCAGCATTTGTATTTTTTCTATGGAAAGTTAAATATACTGCTTTTGCTAAAGCTTCTCTTTGTTCTTGAAATAAAATTCTACCTTTTGCCATTGTTTATCTACCTTTCTTTGATGGTTTACCATTTGCTAAAGCTTTTTGGAATTGTTTATGTTTTATATTTTGTGCTTCTTTTCTACTGTGATAATCAGTTAAGATAGAACCACTTCCGTATCTATAGACGATAAACCCTAATATAATAGCTATAATATTAAAGGCTAATTCACCTGTATTTAGTCCGATTAAAAAGCAAGCTAGTGCTATAAAAAGAATCAAATACCATTTTATCTTAGTCATTATTTGCAACTTCCGTTTCATATCTTTTAGACGGTAACTTCGATTTATTCATTTCCTTACCTAACCAAACAAATAACGCAAGGAAAAGTACCAATCCAATAACTGCCCACCATTGACCGTTGAACGCTTCAGCACCTAATATCCTTAATTCAGGTAATTCCATAGAAGACCATGTGATTAATCTGCCTTCGGGAACGTTAACTGAACCTGTTGTTGTAGCTAAATCTGTTAGAATTGGGGCTAAATAAGTCGCACTATACAGGTATAGTGGAGAGAAAATAACACCTAAAATAAGCATTCTATAAAGGTTACCACCTGTTAGTAATAGACCACCTACTGCAATAGAGTAATTTAATACACCAGCGATGGGTAGAACTGTATTACCTGGTAGGAATAAAGAGAAACCGATAAAAATTGGAACAATTAAAATAAGCGTTACCCAAACTTCAGATCTACCTGCAAGAATAGGCCAATCCATACCAATATATACTTCACGATCTTTAAATTTAGATTTCATAAATTCTGACATAGCATCTGCCAGTGGCGAAAGTGATTGCATGAACAATTTACTAACAGTTGGGAACAATGCCATAGCAGTTGCCACTTGAATAGCTAAGTTCAGTGAACCAGAAACTGTGTATGCACCTGCAAAACCGAGTAAAAGTCCAATTATGAATCCCATGACCGAGTTTTCAGAGAAGATACCAATTTTCTTACGTAAAGCATCAGTATCTGATTTTTTATTTAAGAATGGGATGTAATCCATTAATTTATTAACTGGTAACATTAATACTGTAGATAAGTTCATTGGGTGTGTAACAGTAACTAAAGGGATACCCGTCAAATCTTCAATATGTCTTTGGAACATATCTCCCAGTTTAAGTTCTAGTACGATTTGAACAATTGCGACTAAAAAACCTGCCCAAAGTTTCCCACTCACGAAGTAGACCAAATATGCAGTTAAGGCTTTACCCCATACATTCCACATATCAACATTTAGCGTTTTAGTCCAATTTAGTAGAAGTAAAAGTATATTTACACCTATTTGAATTGCAAAGAATATAAAAGCATATACCCATGACCAGGTGATTGAAGCAGCTCCCGTCCAGCCTAAATCAATTGCTGGTAAGGAAATACCAGTATTTAATGCCATTGCTTCTGATGCAGGGGCAACAGCCTCAGACATAAACCCAATAATTAAGTTCATACCCGTAAATGCTACCCCTAATGTAAGCGCTGAAGTGAAAGCTTTCTTCACAGGCATTCTAGCAATTAGCCCTAGGATAAAAATAATTATAGGGACAAAAACAGCTGAACCTAAATCTAAGACCCATTGAATAATATTTTGAAATATTTCCATATTTTATTCACTCCTATTTTTATTGATAATATTTATTATTCATGAGTTGCTTCAATAATTTGATTGTAAATATCCTCTACACCAACACCTGTTAAGAATGGGATACCGGGAAAAACCTTTACACCTAATGATTCCGCTTGGTCAAGAACTTCTTGATCAGGTTTAGCGATAAATACATAAATAGAAGAACTTGGTAACTCATTTGAAATTGATTTATAATCAACAGCTTCAACTGGATAATTTACATTATCTTCTTCAAATTTACTTTTGATCTTTTCTGCAATTGTTGTACTCGTCGCTACCCCACTACCACATGCTACGATTAATCTTTTTTTGTTTGCCATTTTAAATTCCTCCTAATAATTAATTTTCAAATTTATCTTTTAATAATGAATACATATTACTACTAGAACTTATAGAAATGAATTCGCTTACAAAACTTTCATCCATAAATAATTCCATAAGTTTTGCTAACAAACCTACTTGCTTATCGGGTTCATTAATGCCTAAAAATAAAAATGAATCCACTGATAAATCTTTGTTGTCGCCCATTTGTAAAAAATCTAGTTTTTCATTATTCTTTACAATATATACGAAGGGCTTTTCAATAAATTCTGGATCAGCGTGCGGTAACGCTATACTTAAAAATTTTGTTTCCAACCCTGTAGGGAAATTTTCTTCTCTTTCTGTAAGTGCATCTAAATATCCTTTATTCACGTATCCTTTCACATATAAGTCTTTTGCAATTTCTACAAATAATTCTTTTTTTGAATCCGCTTTCAAATTCAAATTGATTAAATCTTCCTGTAACAAATTACTATATAACACTTCAACACCTCCAAAATTTATTTTACTTTATTATACAACTTAATGTTCGAAAGTCAACAATAAATGTTTGTTTAATGTTCTTTATGTGATAGAATGATGTTAGAAAACGAACATAACTCAAAGGAGAATATATATGAAGCTTAATCGTCACAAAAAAATTACTTCTTTAGTAGAAGATGCTGGCTATCTATCCGTACAGGAATTGGCAAAACTACTTAGTGTATCGGAAATGACTGTTAGACGAGATTTGAAAGAATTAGATGAAAAAAAAATATTGGTAAAAGAACATGGTGGTGCCAAAAAAATTCAAGATGTTCTTTCTACAGATCAGAAGATGCCAAAAAATATTAAAGAAAAAATGTATCTAGGCGGCATTATTAATTCTATTATAAGTCCTGGGGATGTTGTTTTTATTGGTGCCGGTACAACGCTTTATTATGCCCTACCTTCTATTACCCAGAACTATAAATGTATATTAACGAACAGTTTATTGTCTTTTAATTATTTAGTGGAAAATGGTTACAGTAACATTGTTCTTACTGGTGGAGAATATTTTAGTCTTACTGGTGAATTTGTTGGTACGCATGCTGAAGAGATATTTGATTTATATAATGTAGATGTTGCATTCATTTCTACGAATGGTATCCATGACAGAAATATCACTACTTCTTATCCATCACTTGGTCGAATACAAAATCAAATAATTAATTCTTCTAAAGAAACGTATGTTGTTGCGGATAACTCTAAATTCAATAAATCAGATATTTTTACCTTCGCTACGTTAGATGAGGTAACAGGCATTATTTCTGATAATAATATTTCAGAGGATGTGTTAAATAAATATTCTGAATTTGTAAAAATCATAACTACAAAGGAGAAATGATAATGATTTTAACGATTACTTTAAATCCTTCCATGGATTTTATCTATTCCGTTGATGATTTTGTTTTAGGTGCAAATAATAGAACAAATTTGCCTGTCAAAATGCCAGGTGGTAAAGGTATCAACTGTACACGGGCATTAATGTATTTAAAAGCGGATGTTTTGGCTTATACGATTCTTGGTGGAGAAAATGGAAATGCCATTCGAAAATATCTAGAGAATGAAAATATGCCCTTAATTTCAAAAAAAATATCTAAAAATTCTAGAAATTCCTATACGATTATGCATAATGGTGGAATCCAGACGGAAATTGTTGAAAACGGCCCCAAAATATCTAAATTAGAATCGAACGAGATTATCGATGAGATTATTAATATAGTTAATGCCGAAGAGCGTATTAATATTGTCACAGTGAATGGGTCCATAAATAATGACGATGATTTCTATTACGTCAGTCTTCTTACTGCACTACGGGAGAAAGTTTCTAGAAACCTAGTTATTATTATGGATCAAAGCAAAAAATCTCTTAGTAATATTGTAAATAATTCTGTTTATTCACCTGATTTTATAAAACCAAATGAAGTAGAGTTTGCAGAATTATTCAATATGAATGATGAACAAATTTCGAAAGAATCGCTAATTAGTAAACTGACAGAAACTAAATCTAAAATCCCTAATATACTTGTTTCTTTAGGTGGGAATGGCGCAGTTGCTAAATTCAAAGGAAATATATATGAAGTAAGCATCCCTAGTATTAAGGTTGTTAATCCAACTGGATCAGGTGATTCCACCGTGGCAGGTGTTGCATCAGCAATTGCACGAAATTATAACGACAAAGATATTATTAGGTACGCTATGGCCTGTGGAATGGCAAATACTTTAGAAGAAGGTGTTGGTGTGCTATCCCTAGATAATGTCGAAAACCTGTTTGACCAAATTGAGGTAACACTTGTTTCTAAAGAAATGTAAAAATGAACATATTCTCCTAGTATCATATGTATATATAGTGTAAATCGGTTTAATGTGACATTTTAAGCTTATTTACAGAGTCTGACATGTAATTTTAGTGATTTAGTTATACAAAGCCCACGTCTGCTTATAATTGCTAAAATATATATATATTTTAATCAATAAAAAAGACACGCTCATGTTTTAGAACGTGTCTTTTTTCTAGGGCTGTATCTGTAAATAAAATAGTCATTTTAATTACATCCTTTTTTTAAAAATTATTTTTTTTTGAGCTTTTGAATACGAAAATAATGCATAAGAATAAAAAAGGAAAGCTTCCACTGATATTTATATCCACGCTGCTTTCCTTTATATATAGAGTCATTCAGTTATCTGTTCTAAAATGGTTCAAAATCGCTCTGTCAGCGCCTAATTACTATGAATAATAAGCATATTCATTAGACTAAGTTTCAATTATCTTTTTTCATCGCCGTATCGTTATCCCTATCTTCCATATACTATTACAATCAATGAAAGCTTGTAATCGGCATAGAGTAGTAGTTGCTTTGGCGTCATTAACTGTTTCCATTAACAGTCTTGTTGTGATATTTTTTTATTTTCCTTTAGATATTTCAAAACATCTGAAATATCTGCTGTTGTAAATATACCAACTAAATCTTCTTTAAATCGGAACTTTTTCTTTTGCGGATTTGCTTATATAATCACAATTTCCTACCTAATAAAGAGGAAGTATAAGATAGGAATTGTATTAGGATAAGTAATACTGGATTCAAAATGGATTTCTCCATCTATTTGTTGAATGTTTATCACATATAAAGTATATTCTTTGCTAAATTCCATAAAATTCTTTTAATTACGGTAATTCTATTAGTATTCCTACACTTTTTAATTCTTCTTTTTCGTTCTCTATAAACTTTCTGTCGTCATGCTCCAATAATTCTGTAATTAAACTTTCAAAATATCTATTTTCTCCAATAAGATAATAAATTTGTTCATACACTACCAGCAAGCCTTCTATATCTTTTAAAAATTCTATATTTTTGTAAGATTAAAGAGTAGTGCTATCATGGTATTGTTGGGTAATAAGAACTATCTATAAGGAGAGGTAGAGAAATTGAAGAAGTTTTTCAATAAAATTTTTGGAATTCCTAAAGGGTTAAATAAAAAGGAACTTTCATTATTAATTACAAAAAAAATGTTTCTTACTGTTATTCTCCCTATATTAATACTAATAGTTACTATCTTTCTTCCTTATATATATATTGAGAAGTTAATGGATTATAATATTAGCTCTTCCGATTGGTTATCTTTTTATGGGGGGTATCTGGGGGCGATAATAGGTGCAGTCGGTGTATTTTTCACATTATATATTACCAATAAATTAGCTAATTACGATAGAACTATTAATATTGAAACTCATAATGAAAACTTGAGATACTCAAAGATTCCCTTTTTTTTAATAGAAGAAAGTCCTAAGGAACTCCGTGACCCTCATTTTACATTTTCCATGAATAAATATGGTGAATTTAGAAATGAAGTATCTTTAGTTCTTAAAAATATTGGTGAAGGATTTGCTACTGATTTTTATATTAGCACTATAAAATATAATAATGTAACAAATTTAGATTTTTCGAGTAATCGCCCTAAAACGAGTCTAGTTAATACCCAAAGTGATTATGAAATTAAATTTAATTTCTATCTTGAACAAAATGAACAATCTAAAACTGAGGATATATTTATAGAAATTCACTTTTCTGATATGTTCCACAACACATATATACAGAATTTCAACTTTAAAATTATTTTTAATTCTGAGACGAAGAATATTTCTATCTTAAAAAATTCTATTTATAATTCCACCCCGGAATTTTATATTAATAAATGATCGAACGTTTACTGTGTTATTTTTCAATTTCCATATATGGTTCTGTTGCAAAGTTTTAAATCTACTATCAAATAAGGTAGAATAATAGAAAAAGATAGTA